>DAIDOU010000329.1 GCA_027458945.1 Acidobacteriota bacterium | reverse complement strand
GTTCGGGTGCGGCGCCGCCGGCGGCGAGGTCGGTCACGCTGACCGGCGGCGGCGTCGGCGCCGCCTGGCCGGCCTCGCGGGCGACCCACTCGAGCTTCTCCTCGGAACGGTGGAAGCTGGTCGTCGCGTTGATCTCGACGCGGATGTCGAACTCGCGTTCGAGGGCGGCGATCTCCTGCCGGCGCCCGTTCTGGAGCGCGTCGGCGAGCTCGGGGTGAAGCCCGACACGCACCGCTTTGAGACGGCCGTCGGCGGCGCGCGCCTCGATGCGCCGCAGCAGATTGAGGCCGAGGAACTCGGGGGACGGGATGGTGCCGGTGCCGGCGCAGGTCGGGCAGGGGCGATGCGTGCGCAGCGCCAGCGCCTGCTTGACGCGCTGCCGGTTGATCTCGAGCAGGCCGTTGGGGCTGATGCGGCCGACGGTCGCGCGCGCCTTGTCCGCCTTCATCGCGTCGCGCATCGCCTTCTCGACCGCGTGCTGGTTCTTGCGCGCGCGCATGTCGATGAAGTCGACCACCACGAGACCGCCGATGTCGCGCAGGCGCAGCTGCCTGGCGACCTCGCGAGCGGCCTCGAGGTTCACGGCGAGGATGCTCTCCTCCTGCGAGGTGCCGCGCGAGGCGCGCCCCGAGTTGACGTCGATCGCGGTGAGCGCCTCGGTCGGGTCGATCACGATCGAGCCGCCGCCGGGGAGCACCACGGTGCGGCTGTAGATGCGCTCGATCTGCGGCTCGAGGTTGAAGCGGGAGAACAGCGGCATGCGCTCCGCGTAGCGCACCAGGCTCGTTTTGGAGCGCGGCATCGAGGCGTGCATGTACGCTTGCGCCTTCTCGAATACCGCGTCGTCGTCGACCAACACCTCGTCGATCGAGCTGTCGAGCAGGTCGCGCAGCGCCTGGACGATCAGGTCCTGGTCGGAGTAGAGCAGGCGCGGGCCCTTGCCCTTGCCCATCTCCGCCTGCACCCGCTTCCACAGCCGCAGCAGCGCCGCGAGGTCGGCCTTGAGCGTGGTCTTGGTCTGGCCGAGGGCGTTGGTGCGCAGGATGATGCCGCACCCCGCCGGCACCTCGAGCTTGTCGGCCTGCTCGCGCATCGCGGCGCGGGTCTCCTCGTCCTCGACCTTGCGCGAGATGCCGCGGGTGTCGTCGAACGGCGTCAGCACGAGGTAGCGGCCGGCGAAGCTCAGGTTGGTGGTGAGCGCCGCCCCCTTGCTGCCCATCGGGTCCTTGGTGACCTGGACGAGCACGCTGCGGCCGCGCTCGACGATGCGGTCGATGCGCGGCGCCGCGTCGCCCCCCGGCGCCGGGTGGTGGTACGCCTGCGGCACCACGTCGTGGGAGGGGAGCATGCCGTCGCGCTCGGCGCCGAACTGCACGAACGCCGCGTTGAGGGCGGGGTTCACGTTGCCGACCACGCCGCGGTACACGTTGCCGCGGCACAGGCCGGCCTCGGCGACGGCGATCTGGTAGGTGTCGAGGGTGTCCTTGTTCACGATCGCGACGCGCACCTCTTCGGCGCGCTGCGCGTTGATCAGCATCTTGCGGCTCACGTACGCTCCAATCCGTGACCCCGGTATCGGCCCCGGGGAGGGTGACCACACGGCACGGCGGCGACCCGCCGGTCCCGCAGGCAAGGGTAGCATCCCGGCCGGCGCTCAGCCGACCACGCGGTCGCGGCCGGCGCGCTTGGCGCGGTAGAGGGCGTCGTCGGCCGCCTTGACGACCTCCTCGGGCGAGGTGAGCCGTGTCCCCCGCTCGGCGACGCCGATGCTGACGGTGACCGCGACGGTGACGCCCGATGTCGGTTTCGCCGAGGCGCGCTTGGGCTTGCGGGCCGGGCGGTCGGGCCCACGCAGCACGAAGCCGCTCGCGGCGACCGCGGCGCGCAACGACTCGAGCTCGGCCTTGACCTCCTTGGCTCGCCGCTTGGGGAAGAGGATGGCGAACTCCTCGCCGCCGACGCGGAAGGCGCGCGCGCCCCCGCGGACGGCGGTCAGGCGCGCGGCGACCATGCGCAGCACCTGATCGCCGACGTCGTGCCCGTGCTGGTCGTTGACCGCCTTGAAGTGGTCGATGTCCACCATGGCGATCGCGAATCGCCCGGAGAGCTGGGCGACCGTCTCATCGAACGCGCGCCGGCTCGGCAGCGAGGTGAGCCCGTCGCGGAACGCCATCGACAGCGTCGTCTCCAGCAGCGCCACCACGAGGATGAGGCCGGCCGTCGCCAGGTACAGGGTGGCGGCGCCGGCGACCACGAGCCCGAGGAACGACGCGATCAACGCCCAGGCGAAGGAGGCGTCGAGCGTCGTGCGCCGCACCGCCCAGGCGAGGCCGACCGTCACCAGCGCCGCGGCGTACGCCACCAGCGCCGGGTGCGCGACCGCGCCCTCGGGCGACGCGCGGCCCGGCAGGAAGCGGCTCTCCAGCGACGCCACCACGCCGGGGTGGTACGACATCCAGAGGAACGCCGCGGCCGCGGGCTGCACGGCGAGCAGCCCCAGGCGTGTGAGCCCGGACGACGTGAGCGTGCCGCGCTCGCGCGCGAGGGCGAACCAGGCGAGGTCGAGCGGCAGCAGCAGCGCCACGGCGTTGAGCGCGTAGCGCCCCACCTCGATCCCGGCGGCGCCCGGAGCGAACCGGGCGAGCGCGAGACCGGCGAGCGAGAGCGCGACGAGAGCGAGGACGACGCGGCCGCGGCGGAACCAGAGGCCGAGGAGCACGCCCGCCGTCGCGACGAGCCAGGGGTACAGTCGTAGGAACGCGACCGCCTCGTCGAACGCGCGCCGGCTCGGCAGCGACGTGAGCCCGTCCCGGAACGCCATCGACAGCGTCGTCTCCAGCAGCGCCACCACGAGGATGAGGCCGGCCGTCGCCAGGTACGGGATGGCGGCGCCGGCGACCACGAGCCCGAGGAACGACGCGATCAGCGCCCAGGCGAAGGAGGCGTCGAGCGTCGTGCGCCGCACCGCCCAGGCGAGGCCGACGGTCACCAGCGCCGCGGCGTACGCCACCAGCGCCGGGTGCGCGACCGCGCCCTCCGGCGACGCGCGGCCCGGCAGGAAGCGGCTCTCCAGCCACGCCACCACGCCGGGGTGGTACGACATCCAGAGGAACGCCGCGGCCGCGGGCTGCACGGCGAGGAGCCCCAGGCGCGTGAGCCCGGACGGCGTGAGCGTGCCGCGCTCGCGCGCGAGGGCGAACCAGGCGAGGTCGAGCGGCAGCAGCAGCGCCACGGAGTTGAGCGCGTAGCGCCCCACCTCGATCCCGGCAGCGCCCGGAGCGAACCGGGCGAGCGCGAGACCGGCGAGCGAGAGCGCGACGAGAGCGAGCACGACGCGGCCGCGGCGGAACCAGAGGCCGAGGAGCACGCCCGCCGTCGCGACGAGCCAGGGGTACAGGCGTAGGAACGCGGCCGCCTCCTCCGGCAGGCGGCCCGACTCGCGCGCCGCAAGCGCGGTCAGCGCCAGCAGGCACGCGGGCACGATCACGGTGGGGACCACCCTCACGCCGCTTCGCTCGCCCCTTTCCCCGCCGCGAGGATACAGCGGCCCGCCGCGGCCGTCGTCAAGATTTGCTACCGTATCGCGACGTTTGGGGGTATGGGATGCGGAATCTTGCTCGTTGGGCAATGATCGTGGCGGCCGCGACGGCCGCGAGCCTCGCGTTGGCGGCACCGCCGGCCGTGGTCCTGCCGCCGGGGGCCGAGCAGGCGGCGAAGCGGATCGACCGCGCCACGCTCGCGGGCCCGGTCCGGTTCCTCGCGGACGACCTGCTCGAGGGCCGGGCGCCGTCGCACCGTGGCGATGCGCTCTCCCGCCTGTACGTGGCGAGCGCGATGGAGTCGCTCGGAGTGCAGCCGGGCGGGCCGGGCGGCAGCTGGGAGCAGCGGTTTCCGCTCGTCGGAATCGACACCAAAGCGCCGGAGGTGTGGACGTTCCGCGCCGGCGGTCACGAGGTCGGCCTGACGTACTGGACCGAGTTCATCGCGGCCTCGGGCGTGCAGGCGCCGACCGCGGCGATCAACGACGCGCCGCTCGTGTTCGTCGGCTACGGCATCCAGGCGCCGGAGTACGGCTGGGACGACTTCAAGGGGGCGGACCTGAACGGCAAGGTCCTCCTGATCATGAACAACGACCCCGATTGGGACCCGAACCTGTTCGCGGGCGCGCGGCGGCTGTACTACGGGCGCTGGTCGTACAAGTACGAGAGCGCGGCGCGGGCGGGGGCCGTCGGAGCGATCATCATCCACACGACGCCGTCGGCGGGGTACGGCTGGCCGGTCGTGCAGAGCTCGTGGACCGGCGAGCAGTTCGAGCTGCCGGCCGGCGACGAGCCGCGGCTGCAGGTACGCGCGTGGACGACCGAGGCAGCGACGAGGAAGCTTCTCGCGGCCGCGGGGTTCGACCTCGACCGCCTGGAGGCGCAGGCGCGCAGCCGCGACTTCAAGCCGGTGGACCTCGGCATCCGAACCTCGATCGCGCTGACGAGCACGTTGAGCCGCGGCGAGACCGGCAACGTGCTCGGCCTGATCCCGGGAAGCGACCCGGCGCTGAAGGACGAGGTCGTGGTCTTCTCGGCCCACTTCGACCACCTCGGTGTCGGCAAGCCCGACGCGCGCGGGGACACGATCTACAACGGCGCCGTCGACAACGCGACCGGAGTGGCGCAGGTGCTGGCGATCGCGAAGGCGGCGATGGCGCTGCCACAGCGGCCACGGCGCTCGTTGCTGTTCGCGGTCGTGACCGGCGAGGAGTCGGGGCTGCTCGGCTCCGCCTACTACGCCGCGCACCCCACGTTCCCGGCGGCCAAGATCGCCGCCGACATCAACTTCGACGCGGGGAACATCTTCGGCAAGACGCATGACGTCGCGCTCGTGGGGATGGGGAAGTCGACGCTCGACGGTGTCCTCGAGGCGTTCGCCGCGCGGCAGGGGCGAGTCGTCACCGACGAGCCGTTCCCCGACCGCGGCGCCTATTACCGCTCGGATCAGTTCAGCTTCGCTCGCGTCGGCGTGCCGGGCCTCTACTTCAAGGGCGGCCTCGACTACCTCGGGCGCCCGCCGGGATGGGGGAAGGACGTCGCCGAGGCGTGGCTGAAGGCGCACTACCACCAGCCGAGCGACGAGTTCTCCGAGAGCTGGAACTTCGACGGGATGATCGAGGACACCCAGCTCGGGTTCCTCGCCGGCCTCGCCGTGGCGCAGGCCGACGGGATGCCGGCGTGGCTCCCCGGCGACGAGTTCGCCCGGCTCAGGCCGGCGCCCGCCGCCCCGGCGCGCTGACCCGCCCGCTCGCCGGCCGAACTCCCTGGCCGGGTCCCGGCCCACCCCTCCGCCGCCCGGTGCGACACCGCGCCGGGCGGCGGCGTTCGTTCCACCTTTCTGTTAGACTGGCGACAATAGAACGCGGTTGTTTTAAACGTCGTCTCAAGAAGGATAAGGAGGGAACCCGATGGCGGACCGAGGGGCGCTGGGTGCGGTCGGCGCCGCCCTGCTCGTGGTGTGCGGGGCGGCCATCAACGGGATCTGCTTCGCCCAAGAGGGCGGACAGACAGGACAGGCGGCGTCGCCGCAGCAACAACAGCAGCAGCCGCAGCAACAGCAACCGCAGCAGCCGGCGCAGAAGCCGGACGAGGAGCAGACGCAGCCGGCCAGCCGGGTCATCGAGCAGGTCATCGTCACGGCGGAGAAGCGCCCCGAGGACCTGCAGAAGATCCCGGCCGCGGTCTCCACGATCTCGGGCTCGGATCTAAGCATCATCCTCACGGCGGGCCCGGACATCCGCGCGATCTCGGGCCGCGTGCCGAGCCTCACGCTCGAGTCGTCGTTCGGGCGCGCGTTCCCGCGCTTCTACATCCGCGGCCTCGGCAACACCGACTTCGACCTCAACGCGTCGCAGCCGGTCTCGATGGTGGTCGACGAGGTCGTGATGGAGAACCCGATCGTCAAGGGGATGCCGCTGTTCGACCTCGACCGCATCGAGGTCCTGCGCGGGCCGCAGGGAACGCTGTTCGGGCGCAACACGCCCGCCGGGGTGATCAAGTTCGACACCAAGAAGCCGACGAAGGAGTTCGAGTCGGACTGGACGACCTCGTACGGGTCGTACAACAACGTCGACGTCTCCGGCGGGATCGGCGGGGCGATCTCCGACACCTTGTCCGCGCGCCTCTCGTTGCTGTGGCAGTCCGAGAGCGACTGGGTCTACAACCGGTGGTCGGGGTACACCGGCAAGAACCCCGCCCTCGGCGGGCACGAGACCGGCGCCGCCCGCCTGCAGTTCCTGTGGAAGCCGAGCGAGGACTTCACCGCTCTGTTCAACGTCCACGGCTGGCACCTGGACGGCACGGCGCGGATCTTCCGCGCCAACATCATCCAGAAGGGGAGCAACGACTTCGTCCCCGGCTTCGAGCAGGACACCGTCTACCAGGACGGCAAGAACAAGCAGCTGATCAGCGCCCTGGGCGGCGTGCTCAAGATGGACTACAACCTCGGCTCCGCGACGCTGACCTCGGTCACCGGCTACGAGCGGATCAACAACATGTACAGCCGCGGCGACATCGACGGCGGCTACGGGGCGGCGTCGCTGGGCGCAGGCCACTACGGGCCGGGGTTCATCCCGTTCTCCTCCGAGAGCGCGGACGGGATCCCCTACCTCGCGCAGGTCACCGAGGAGCTGCGCCTGGCCAGCAACGGCGCCGAGGCGTTCACCTGGATCGTCGGCGCGTACTACTTCAACGAGAAGGTCGACATCGACTCGTTCAGCTACGACAGCCTGACGGCGGGGAATCCGCAGAACGGCTACGCCACGCAGTACCAGAAGACCGACAGCTACGCCTTCTTCGCCTCGGGCAACCTCAACCTCTCCGAGCGCTGGTCGCTCCGGGGCGGGCTGCGGTACACCAACGACACGAAGGACTTCTCCGCCGATCGGCCGCAGCCGCTGTTCCAGCCGCCGCTGACCCATCCGATCACGAGGCACACCTCGGACAACAACGTGAGCTGGGACCTGAGCGCGTTCTACACGGCCGCGCCCGATGTCAACCTGTACACCCGCGTCGCCACCGGCTACCGCGGCCCCAGCATCCAGGGCCGCATCATGTTCGCGCCCGACTTCTCGGACGGGCAGGACCCGGCGACCAACGGGGTCTCGGTCGCCAAGGCCGAGACGATCACCTCGTTCGAGGTCGGGATGAAGTCGATCATCGCCGACCAGAGGCTGCGCTTGAACGTGGACGGGTACATCTTCCAGATGGACAACCAGCAGCTCACCGCGGTCGGCGGCCAGCTCAACGTCGCCAGGCTCGTCAACGCCCACCGCACCAACGGCCACGGCTTCGAGGCTGACATCGAGTACATCCCGACGGCCAACTGGTTCGGCAGCGTCGGCCTCTCATGGAACTCGACCAAGATCGACGACAGGAGCCTCACGGTGGCGCCGTGCGGCGGCGGCTGCACGGTCACCAACCCGATCAACGGCGCCGGGCTGGTCGTGATCAACGGCAACAGCCTGCCGTACGCGCCCGAGTGGATCTTCTCCGGGCTCCTCAACTACCAGTCGGATCCGCTCAACCGCGGGTACTTCGCCAGCCTCGACTGGGCCTACTCCAGCAATAAGAGCTTCTTCCTTTACGAGTCCAAAGAGTTCCACTCCGACAGCCTGGAGTTCGGGCTGCGCGTGGGGTACGGCTGGAACCAGGGCAAGTACCAGGTCGCACTGTTCGGGCGGAACATCGCCAACAAGAAGATCCTGCAGGGCGGGATCGACTTCGACAACCTGACCGGGATGACGAACGATCCGCGAATCATCGGCGTGGAGTTCAGCGCGAAGCTCTAGGCCCGCGCATCGTGATCGAAATCGGCGGGCGGGGCTATCCCCGCCCGCCTTGTCGCGGCCGCAAGCGGCCGCACAGTTGCGCACAGGGGAGGCTGCGATGGCACGCCATCGGGTTGCGGCGCTCGCCTTGGCCGCCGGCGCGATGTGGGCGCTCGCGACGCCGGCCGCGGCTGAGGACGTGTGGCTGGTGAGCGGGGGGACCGTCGTCACGATGGACGGCGCCGGGACGGTCGTCCGCGACGGGGCCGTGGCCGTGCGCGGGAGCCGGATCGCGGCGGTCGGGCCGGCCGCCGAGCTCGCGGCCCGTTTCCCGGGTGCGCGGCGGCTCGACGCGTCCGGCCGGATCGTGATGCCCGGCCTGGTGAACGCCCACGCGCACGTGCCGATGACGCTTTTCCGCGGCACGGCCGACGACCTCGACCTCAAGGGGTTCTTGTACGGCCGCATCTTCCCGCTCGAAGCGAAGTTCGTCGACGAGGAGTTCGTGCGCTGGGGCACGCGCCTGGCATGCCTCGAGCTGCTGCGCGGCGGCGTCACGACGTTCGCCGACATGTACTACTTCGAGGATGCCGTCGCGGACGAGGCCGCGCGCTGCGGGATGCGCGCGGTGGCCGGCGAGACGCTGGTGGACTTTCCGGCCCCCGACAACAAGAGCTGGGCCGACGCGGTGGCGTACACGAAGCGGTTCGTGACGAGGTGGCGCGGGCACCCCCTGATCGTCCCGGCGGTGGCGCCGCACGCCACGTACACCGTGTCGCGCGAGCACCTGAAGGAGGCGCACGCCCTCGCCGCGGCCCTCGACGTGCCGATGCTCATGCACCTGGCCGAGGCGCGCTCCGAGGTCGACCTGATCCGGCAGCGGGCCGGTCAGGGGCCGGTGGAGTACGCGGCGGCTCTCGGGATCCTCGACGGCCGGGTCCTGGCGGCGCACGTGATCTACCCGACGCCGGCGGAGATCGCGATCCTGGCCGAACGCAAGGTCGGGGTCGCGCACTGCCCGCAGTCGAACATGAAGGGCGCCGCCGGCGTCGCGCCCGTCCCCGCGCTGCTGGCGGCGGGGGTCGCGGTCGGCCTCGGCACCGACGGCGCGGCCTCCAACAACGACCTCTCGCTGTGGGAGGAGATGGACACCGCCGCCAAGCTGGCCAAGGTGACGACCGGCGACCCCACGGTGCTCCCCGCGCGCACCGCTCTCGCGATGGCGACGCGCATGGGGGCCGCAGCGCTCGGTCTGGAGCACGAGATCGGGTCGCTCGAGGCGGGCAAGCGCGCGGACCTGATCCTCGTGCGCACCGACGGCCTGCACCAGATCCCCAACCATGACCCGTACTCGCTGCTCGTGTACTCGACGAAGGCGTGCGACGTGGACACGGTGATCGTGGACGGCCGCCTCGTGATGGCGGCGGGGCGCGTCCTCACGGTGGACGAGGCGGCCGTGCGCGAACGGGCGGCGGCGTACGGGTCGCGCATCGACGTTGCGCTGCGGGAGATGCCCAGGTAGGGTAGGCAGCGGCGCCGCCGGGCGACCGGCTGGGGGAGGCCGAGGACATGAACCACGCGATGACCACGACCACGTTCGAGCTGCCGGGGAGCCGGATCGCGCGCAACCTGGGCGTCGTGCGCGGGATCACGGTGCGCTCGCGCTCGATCTTCGGCACGATCGGCGGCTCGCTGCAAACGCTGGTGGGCGGCAACATCACCCTGTTCACCGAGCTGTGCGAGAAGACGCGCGCCGAGGCGTTCGAGATGATGGTCGCGCACGCCGAGCAGATGGGGGCCAACGCGGTCGTCGGCATCCGCTACGACACCACCGAGCTGATGCAGGGCGTCACCGAGATGGTGTGCTACGGCACGGCGGTCGTGATCGAGTCGGCGTAGAGGGAACGGCGAGGCCGCACGAGGCCGGGGGCGATCGATGACACGACGTGTCGCGGTGGGTGCCGGGGTGATGTGGCTGCTGGTCATGGCGCGGTTCGCCGGAGCGCAGGCGCCCCCGCCGGCTTCTCCTTCCGTCGGCGCCGCCGTGGCTGTCGCCCCGGGCGGCGCGGCGGCGGTCGCGGAGGTGATCGGCGGGTTCATCGAGGCGCTGAACGCAGCCGACGTTCAGCGCCTCTCGCCGTTCTTCGCCGACGACGCCACGATGTTCTTCCCGCTCGCGCCGTTCTACCTCCGCCTCGAGAACAAGGAGCAGATCGTCAAGGTGTTCACGGCGTTCTTCGCGGGCGTGCGCAAGGGGAAACCGGGTCCGACGTACATGAGCCTCGCTGCGCAGGACCTGCGAATCCAGATGTTCGGGAACGTCGCGATCGCGACGTTCCATTTCAAGGGGCCGGACAACGTCGCCCGCCGCACGGTCGTGCTCGCGCACGAGGGCGGGAGGTGGCTGATCGTCCACCTGCACGCCTCCGGCCTCAACGTGCGGGAGGAGTGACGACGGTATGAACAGGCAGCTGCCGTTCGAATGGGGTGGTAAGGCGGCCGCGAGCTGCGCGGCCGTGCTGACCGCAGTCGCGCTCGCCGCGGCGGCTGCGGCCGCCGGGCCGGTCGCGGCGTCGTCGTCGCCGCTCGATGCGCTGCGCTTTCTGGCCGGGAGCTGGCGCGGCGAGGGCAGCGGACAGCCGGGGACCGGGAACGGGAGGGACTCGTTCCGGTTCGACCTCGACGGCCGGGTGCTCGTGCGGCGCAGCCACGCCGAGTACCCGCCTTCGGCCGGCCGGCCGGCCGTCGTCCACGACGACCTCATGGTGATCTACCCGGCGCCCGGCGGAAGCGGCCTCGAGGCGGCCTACTTCGACAACGAGGGGCACGTGATCCGGTACGAGGGCGCGGTGTCCCCCGACGGGCGCCGCGTCGTCTTCACCAGCGCGGCGCGTCCAGGGGCGCCGCGGTTCCGCTTGACCTACTCGCAGGCGGACGCCGACACGGTGGACGTCACCTTCGAGATCGCGCCGCCCGGCGCCCCGGACGCGTTCAGGCCGTACGTGTCCGGGCGGAGCCGGCGCGTCGAGAGCGAACGGTAGGCGGCGGTCGCCCCGTTCCGGCGGCCCCCGCCGCGCTCAGCGGCCGCTGTCCGCGAGCAGCCGCCCGACCGCATCGAGGTCGGGGGCGACCGGGGCCGGGATGGCGACTCGCCGCGAGGCGGCGGCGACGTCTTTGAGGCCGGTGCCGGTGAGGAGCAGCACGGCGCGCTCGTCGCGCGCCACGATCCCGTCGTCGAGCGCCGCGAGCAGCCCGGCCAGCGCCGCGGCCGCGGCCGGCTCGCAAAAGATCCCGGTCGTCCCCGCGAGGAACGGGATCGCGTCGAGGATCGCCTCGTCGCTGACGGTCACGCCGGCGCCGCCCGAGGCGCGCACGGCCGCGAGCGCCATGATCGCGTTGCGCGGCGCGCCCACCACGAGCGAGTCGGCGACGCTGGCGGCGCCCGGTACCGGCGTGATCTCGGCCGCGCCGGCGCGCAGCGCCCGCGCGAGCGC
>DAIDOU010000328.1 GCA_027458945.1 Acidobacteriota bacterium | reverse complement strand
ACTCCTTGACGGTGTACGTCCGCCACGACTTGCCGGCGCGAATCCGCAACAGCTCCTTGCGCGCCGGGTTCGCGGCGACGACATACTCGAAGAGGTCCCGAAGGGTCTCCATGCCAGGCTCCCTCATACGGTGCTGCCACCAATTGTACGCCCCGGCGCCCTCGCCGCCCGCCAAGGGCGGCCATAATACCTGCATGAACCGGCCCCCCCGGATCGCGCTGCGCCTCGCCTACCTGGGCGGCGGCTTCGCCGGCTGGCAACGCCAGCCGGACGCGCGCACCGTGCAAGGGGAGCTGGAGCGGGCGCTCGGCGAGGTCTACCGCCAGCCGGTACGGGCCGTCGGCGCCGGCCGCACCGACGCCGGCGTCCACGCGGCGGGCCAGGTCGCGCACCTCGACCCGCCGCTGGCGATCCCGCCGCGCGGGCTCACCCTGGCGCTCAACGGGGCGCTCCCTCCCGACGTGCGCGTGTTGCGGGCCTGGCGGGCGGGCCCATCGTTCCACGCGCGCTCCGGCGCCGCGGGCAAGCGCTACCGGTACCGCCTCGCCTGGGGGCCGGCGCTGCCGCCGTGGGAAGCGATGCGCCGCACCTTGGTGCCGTACGCGCTCGACCGGGCGAGCATGACGGCGGCCGCGCGCGCCGCCGTCGGCGAGCACGACTTCGGCGCGTTCGCGCTGTCCGGTCACGCCGGCCGCGGCCGCCGCGGCACCGTCCGCACCGTGACGTCGCTCCGGCTCCTCGGGCGCGGTGCGACGCTCGACATCGTCGTGGAAGGGGACGGCTTCCTGCGCGGGATGGTGCGGCGGATCGCCGGCGCCCTCGCCGAGGTGGGGCGCGGCGCCCGGCCGGCCGCGTGGTTCGCCGCGCTCGTCACCGACCCGGCCACTCGACCTCCGGCCCCGACCGCTCCGGCGCACGGCCTGACGCTCGAGCGCGTCTTCTACCGCCCACCCGCCCGGTGAAAGGGGAAAGGGAAGAGGGGAAAGGGAAAAGGGAAGACAAGCACCGGCTCGGCGGACCGTCAGGCAGAAAAGCTGAGGGGTTGAGGAGCTGAGGGGCCGAGGAGCAGAGGGAATCGACCGAGAACAAGACCAACGTGCCTCTCCGCCGTCGCCCCTGCTCCTCTGCTCCCCTGCTCCTCGGCTCCTCGGCGCCCCTGCCGTCGTCCCTTTGCCCTTTGTCCTCTTCCCCTTTTCCCTCTCCCTACGTTCTGGCCCTCGGGGTCCCCATCGCGCTCGCTCGCGCCGGTTGGGGGCGGGCAGCCGCGTGCTAGACTTCGGCGGTCCATGAAGGACCTGGATCGACTCGCCGCCCCAGGCACCCCCGAGCGCGAACTTCTCGACCGTCTCGCACCGGAGTCGCTGCCGCGTCACGTCGCCATCATCATGGACGGCAACGGCCGCTGGGCCCGTCAGCGCGGCCTGCCGCGGGTGGAGGGGCACCGCGCCGGCATCCGCGCCGTGCGCGAGTCGGTCGAGGCCGCCGCCCGCCTCGAGCTGAAGGCGCTCACGCTGTACGCGTTCTCCACCGAGAACTGGAAGCGCCCGCGCTGGGAGGTGCGGACGCTGATGGCGCTGCTCAAGGAGTACCTCGCCAAGGAGCTGCGCACGATGGTGGAGAACAACGTTCGCTTCCGCCCGGTCGGGCGCCTCGGCGAGCTCGAGCCCGAAATCCAGGAGAGCCTGGCGCACGCGGTCGAGGTCACGTCCGCGAACACGGGCCTCGTGTTCCAGATCGCCCTCAACTACTCCGGGCGGGCCGAGTTCGTCGACCTGGTGCGCGCCGCCACCGCGGCGGCGCGGGGCGGAACGGTCGCTCCCGAGGACGTCGACGAGGAGTGGATCGCCGCGCACCTCGCCACCGCCGGGGTCCCCGACCCCGACCTGCTCATCCGCACCTCGGGCGAGCTCCGCGTGTCCAACTTCCTGCTCTGGCAGATCGCCTACGCGGAGCTGCACTTCACGCCGGTGCTCTGGCCCGACTTCACCACCCGCGACCTGCTCGCCGCGGTCGCCGACTACGCCCGCCGCGAGCGCCGCTACGGCGGCGTGGTCGAGCCCGGGCACGAGACCGGCGAGGAGGCCGACCAGTGATCGGACAGCGCGAGGCGATCGCCTTCGTCTTCATGCCGCTCGCACTGGCCGCGATCGTGTTCCTCCCGGCCTGGGTGTACCTCGCGTTGGTGTGGGCGATCACGATGCTCTCGGCGCGCGAGCTCCTCGTGCTGTTGCGCCGGCTCGGACAGCCGGCGCCGCTCGTCCCAACGCTCGTGGCGCTCGGCGTGACGTTGCCGGCGCTGTGGGTCATGGGCCTGCACAAGGCCGGCGCCGTGCTCGCCCTCGTCCTGCTCGTAATGCCCGCCGTCTACCTCGTCGGCCAGTACCCAATCGGGGGCGCGGCCGCCGCGATCACGGGCGCCACGTTCACCGCCCTGTACTTCCTCGTCACCGGCGGCGCCATGGGTCTGATGCGGACCGCGTTCCCGGGAAACCTCGGCGTCAAGGTCGTGCTGATCCACTGCCTGGCGATATGGGGCGGCGACTCGGGGGCGTATTACATCGGCAGCGCGTTCGGCAGGCACCGCCTAGCGCCGCACGTGAGTCCCAAGAAGTCGTGGGAAGGCCTGGCCGCCGGGACCGCAGTCACGGCGTTCGGGGTGTGGATCTGTCGCACCGTGTTCTTCCCCGAGCTGCCGGCCGGGACCGCGGTCGCGATCTTCGTCGCCCTGGCGTTGCTCGCCCCGATCGGCGACCTGGTGGAGTCGGTGTTCAAGCGCGACGCCGGCGTCAAGGACTCCTCCGACCTCATCCCCGGGCACGGCGGGTTCCTCGACCGCACCGACTCGCTGTACTTCGCGGCGCCGTTCGTGCTGGCGATCGCGATCCTGCTCGGGGTCTCGGGTTGAAGCGCCTCGCGGTCCTCGGTTCGACCGGCTCGATCGGGACGGCCACCCTCGATGCCGTGGCGCGCTTCCCGGAGGCGTTCTCGGTGGTGACGCTCGCGGCCGGCCGCAACATCGACCTGCTGACCGAGCAGATCCGGGCGTTCTCGCCGCGCCTGGTCGCGGTGGCCGAGGAGACCGACGCGGCGCGGCTGCGGGAGGCGTTCCCGGCGCTCGAGGTGATGGCGGGGGCCGCGGGCCGCGATGCCGCGGCGACGCATCCGGACGTGACGACCGTCGTGGCCGCGTTCGTCGGCGCCCTCGGTCTGGTCCCCACCTACCAGGCGTTGACGCTCGGGCGTGAGGTCGCGCTCGCCAACAAGGAAACGCTGGTCGCGGCCGGCGAGCTGATGACCGCCGCCGCGCGCAGGAGCGGCGCGGCGATCGTGCCGATCGACTCGGAGCACAACGCGCTGCACCAGGCGCTGCGGGTCGGCCCGCCCGACCGCGTCCGGCGCCTGATCCTCACCGCGTCCGGTGGCCCGTTCCGCACCTTTTCGCGGGCCGAGCTCGAACGCGTCACCGTCGCGCAGGCGCTCGCCCATCCGACGTGGGCGATGGGCGCGAAGATCACGGTGGACTCCGCGACGATGATGAACAAGGGGCTTGAGATCATCGAGGCCCGTCACCTCTTCGACGTGCCCGAGGAGCGCATCGCCGTGCTCGTCCACCCCGAGAGCCGCGTCCACTCGCTCGTCGAATACGTGGACGGCACCCTGATCGCGCAGCTCTCGGTCAACGACATGCGCTTCCCGATCCTGTACGCGCTCGCCTACCCCGAACGCCTCCCTTCCCCGTTCGGGTTCCTCGACCTGGCCGCACTCGGCGCGCTCCACTTCGAGGCGGCCGACGAGGAGCGTTTCCCATGCTTGCGCCTGGCGCGGACGGCGCTGCGAACCGGCGGCACCGTCCCGGCGGCGCTCTCCGCCGCCAACGAGGTGGCGGTCGCCGCGTTCCTCGCCGGCCGTCTCGCCTTCGCACGCATCGCCGACGTCGTCGAGACCGCGATCGAGCGCGAGGCGGCCGGCGCCCACGCGCTCGGATCGCTTGCGGACGTGCTCGAGGCCGACGCACGTGGGCGGAGATGGGCCGACGAGGCGCTGGCGAAATTCCCGCCCGGGCACGGAGGTTCCTCATGACGGTGTGGGTGCTCCGATGCTCGTGAACCTCCTCGCTCTCATCGTCGTGCTCGGCGTGCTCGTCCTGTTGCACGAGGGCGGGCACTTCGCGCTCGCTCGCGCGCTCGCCGCGCGCGTCTCGGTGTTCTCGTTCGGCTTCGGC
>DAIDOU010000327.1 GCA_027458945.1 Acidobacteriota bacterium | reverse complement strand
GAGCTTCAAGAGCCTCGCGATCGACATGCCCAGCGAACCCGCGCTGTCGGAGGTCCGTCCCGAGTACTACAAGGACTCCAACACCTACCGCCTCGGCGTCGAGTACAAGGCGTCGCCGGCGATGGCGTGGCAGTTCGGGTTGCTGTACGACAAGAGCCCGGTTCCGACCATCTCCGTCTCGCCGCTGCTCCCCGACGCCGACCGGCGCGGCGCCAGCATCGGCGCGTCGATCGGCCTCACGCCGAAGACGAGCCTCGACGTCAGCTACCTGTACCTGAAGTTCAAGGACCGCGGCACGCAGGGGATGAACTACGACAGCTACGAGGGTACGTACAAGACCACGGCGAACCTGTTCGGCTTCACCGTGGTGCACAGGTTCTAGGGAGGCGACGATGAGACACGCACGCAAGGCTCTGCTTCTCGGTCTCGCGGCCGCCCTCGTCGGGGGTGTCGCGACGGCCCAGCAGGTCGATTTTTCGAGGTATGTGGCGCTGGGGGACAGCTATTGCGCAGGGTTTTCGAACCTCTCGCTCCTCCAGAAGCACCAGCTCAACTCGTACCCGGCGATCCTGGCGCGCCAGGCCGGCTTCACCGGTACGTTCCAGCAACCGCTGATCTCCGAACCCGGCATCCCTGCCGAGCTGGCGCTCACCGCGCTGCACGTGGTGGGTGGTCAGGTCTCGCCGGTCATTGGGCCCAAGAGCTCGTCGATGGGCCTGCCGATCAACATCACCTACCCGAGCATCTACAACAACCTCGGCATTCCCGGCGCCGCTGTGCACAACCTGATCGCAACCACGGGTAATGCAAACAACCTGCAGTCCGACGCGGTCCTGTACGCGCAGGGGAAGATCGGCACCGCGCAGCTGTTCGCCGACATCGTGTTGCGCTTCCCGGTGCTTCCGGGAACAACGACCCCGGCCACGGCGCTCGCCCAGGCGATCGCCGCTCAGGGCACGTTCTACACCGTGGAGGTCGGCGGTGACGATGTGATCGATGCGGTCCTGTCTGGTGTTGTAGTCGATGGCGTCACGATGACCACGAAGGCGAGCTTCCAGGCCGACTACACCACCCTGCTCGGTGCGCTGCGCCAGCAGCGGCCCAGCGCCACGATCGTGGTGATGAACGTCAGCGACATGACGGAGTGGCCGTTCGCGCGCGCGATCAAGCCGTATATCGTCAACCCGGCGACGGGCGCCCACATCCCGCTGATCGGCGAAGCTGGGCCACTGACTGAACAGGACCTGGTGACGCTCAATGCATCGCCGCTACTAGCCAAGGGCATCGGCATCCCGAAGGCGGCCGGCGGCACCGGGCTGCCGCTGCCCGAGGGTTCGATCGACGCCACGGGGCTGCACGCCGGAGTGATCCTGCGCGCCGCCGAGGTCGCCGCCATCCGTGCGCGGCTCGCGGACATCAATCAGGTGATCTCGGCCGTCGCGGCCCAGTTCGGCGCCAAGGTCTGGGACATCAACGCATTTTGGGCGAACATCGTCGCCGGCAACTACCTCATCGGGGGCATCCCGATCTCATCGGCGTTCCTCACCGGCGGTTTCTTCGGGTACGACGGGTTCCACCCGACCGAGCTCGGGTACGCCATCATCGCCAACGATCTTGTTAAGACTATCAACGCGCAGCTCGGCACCAAGGTGCCCGAGGTGAACCTGCGGCCGTTCCTTGATGGCAGCGCGACTGCCGGCGCCACGTCGGTGATGGCCGCAACCACGACGCTGTCGGAACAGGCCGCGGTCGGGATCGTCAAGGCGTACCTCCCCAACGCGCTCACCGACAAGCTGGAGGTCAACACCCACGTGGTGCGGCGGCACATCGCGGAGCGGCAGGACCGCGTCCCGGACGGCCAGATCAACCCGTAGCGGCCGCTCTCATCGCACTGTCTCGGGGCCACCTTCGGGTGGCCCCTTTCTCATTGTTGCGGCCGCTTCCCCCGGGTCGGGAATGGTAAGATTTTCGCAGCGTCTCATCACGGTGGGGAAGGGGGACGGCGTGGACTATCCGATCTGGAACCTCGCGATGGGCGGCGGCGTGCTGATCGGGATCGTGGCGATCACGCACGTCATCGTCTCCCACTTCGCGGTCGGCGGCGGGTTCGCGATCGCGGTCATCGAGACGCTCGCGGTCCGCCGGGGCAACCCGGCGTGGCGCGCGCTGGCGAAGCGCAGCTCGCTGATGCTGATCCTGGTCTCGACGGTGTTCGGGGCGATCTCCGGGGTCGGGATCTGGGTGACGATCGGCCTCGTCCAGCCCGCGGCGACCTCGGCGTTGATCCACAACTACGTCTGGGGGTGGGCCGCCGAGTGGGGGTTCTTCATCCTCGAAGTGGTGACCGCGCTGCTCTACTACGCCACCTGGGACAAGGTGCGGCCGCGCACGCACCTGGTCATCATCTGGCTGTACGCGTTCGCCGCGTACATGTCGCTCGTGATCATCCAGGGGATCCTCTCATTCATGCTCACACCGGGCCGCTGGCTCGAGACGCACTCGTTCTGGGACGGGATCTTCAACCCCAGCTACCTTCCCGGCATCGTGCTGCGGACCGGCATCTGCCTCTTCCTCGCCGGCGCCTACCTGACGCTCGCCGCTCTGCGCGAGCACGACCGCCTGGCGCGGGCGCCGATGGTCCGCCTCCTCGCATGGTTCCAGGTCGCCGGGATCCTGCTCGCCTACGGCGGCTACCGCTGGTGGGAGCACGTGCTTCCCGAGTCGGTGCGGGCGATCTTCCTCGGCGGCAAGGCGCTGCTGCCGGCGCTCGCCGCGACGCGACACCTGGCGCTGTGGGCGCTGGCGGCGTACCTGCTCGTCGCGCTGTTCGCGGCGCTGGCGCCGCGCTCCCACATGTGGCCCACCGCGGTCGCCGCGATGCTCGCCGCGTGCGTCTTCTTCGGCGCCTACGAGCGGCTCCGCGAGGGCGCCCGCAAGCCGTTCGTGATCCGCGATTTCATGTTCTCGAACGGGATCCTGGTGAGCGACATCGGAAAGCTCGACGAGCACGGTGTGCTGGCCACCGCGGTGTGGGCGGCGCGCGGCAGCGCCGCCAGCCAGGAGGCGATGGGGCGCGCCGTGTTCCGCGCCGAGTGCGCCGCCTGCCACACGATCGACGGCTACCTGTCGATCCGCAAGCTGGTGGCGCCGGTCGACCCCGACATGCTCAACGGGATCCTGGGGACGCTGCGCGAGGAGGGGAAGGAGTACGCGCGCGGGACGTACACGCACCAGGGGCACGTCGCGACCGACAAGCTCGACTACCCGTTGATGCCGCCGCTGGTGGGGACCGCGGCGGAGCAGGAGGCGCTCGCGGTCTACCTCTTGACGTTGCAGCCGTCGCACATCGCGGAGGCGAGCCATGCCCAATAGCCTGATCCCCGCCCTCGACCCGGCGCCGCTGCCGGGGCCGCCCTGGCTGTTCCAGGTGCTGTGGGTGCTGACGTTCTTCATCCACATCGTGTTCGTCAACACGGTGCTGGGGGGCACGCTGCTGGCGGCGCTCGCGGGCCTGGCGGGCGAGGGCCGTCGCGAGACGAGGACGCTGTTCGTCGAGGTGAACTCGTGGGCGATCTCGCTGGCGATCACGTTCGGGATCGCGCCGCTGCTGTTCATTCAGGTCGTGCTCGGGCGCTTCTTCTACACCGCGACGATCCTGGTGGCGTGGGCGTGGCTCGGCATGCTCGTGCTCCTCACGGTGGCCTACTACCTCAACTACGTCGCCAAGTTCCGGCTGCGCGCCGGTAAGGGGGCCGGGGCGGTGGTCGCGGTCGAGGCGGCCTGCTTCCTCGCCATCGCGGCGATCCAGGTGACCGTCAACCTCCTCCACCTCCAGCCCGGACGGTGGGCCGTCGTCGCGGACCACGTCTGGGCGGCACTGTCGGACCGCACGTTCGCGCCGCGCTACCTGCACTTCGTGTTCGCGGCGGTGGCGATGGCCGGCGCGCTCGCCGCATGGGTCGCGGTGCGCCGGGCCGCGCACGGCGGCGACGCCGGCGCGTGCCGCGCGATGGCAAGGTTCGGCATCCGCGCGGCGCTGGTGGCGACGCTGCTCCAGCTCGCGGACGGGTTCTGGCTCCTGCTCGCCCTCCCGGAGGAGGTGCTGCGCTCGTTCATGCGCGCGGGTGCGGCCACGATGGCGCCGCTCGGGGTCGGCGTGATGGCCGGGGTGCTGCTGCTCGTGGTGCTGGCCGGCATCTCGGACCCGCTGGCGCAGTCGACCCGGGTGCGGCGCGTCGCCGAGCTCGTCGTCGTGGCGATGGCGGTCATGGTGGTCACGCGGCATCAGCTGCGCGACTTCTACCTGGCGGCGGCCCGGGCCGGGGAGCAGGTGACGGTGGCGCCGCAGTTGGGTCCGCTGGCGCTCTTCCTCGGCGTGTTCGTGCTCTGCATCGGGCTGACGATCTGGGTGCTGGTGCGCGCTGCCAAGGACCGCCCGGCGCCCGGCGAGCGCGCCGCGTAAGGAGAGAGTGAAAGGGAAGAGGGGAAAGGGAAGAGGGAAGACAGGGGCGCCGAGCAGGGGAGCCGAGGAGCTGAAGAGTAAAGACGAGTAGCGAACGGCGAGTCCGTTCGTTCCTCTTCTCTTCTCCTCAGCCCCTCGGCTCCCCTGCTGTCGTTCCTTTACCCTTTCCCCTCTTCCCTTTGACCGCCTTCCCAGCTCTTCACTTCTCCGCCAGGACCTCCCGCGCCGCGGCGAGCGCCGTTTCGACGTCGGCGGTGGTGACCTCGTAGTGGGTGACCATGCGGACCTCGGTCGCGCCGAACGCGCCGCACGCCACGCCGCGCTCGGCGAGGCCGGCCACGAACCGCTGCGCCGGTGTCCGCGGTCCCTCGCCGGGGACCCGCTCGGCGCGCAAGCGGAACACGACGATGTTGGTCCGCACGTCGGCGGGATCGATCTCGACGGCCGGGAGGCCGGCGAGCCCCTCGGCCAGCCGCCGCGCGTTGGCGTGGTCCTCCGGGAGGCGCTGCACCATTTCGGTGAGGGCGACGATGCCGGCGGCCGCCACGACGCCGATCTGGCGCATCCCGCCGCCGAACAGCTTGCGCACGCGCACCGCCTCCTCGATGGCCTCCCGCGAACCGCAGAGCATCGAGCCCATCGGCGCCGCGAGCCCCTTCGACAGGCAGAACATGACGGTGTCGCAGCCGCTGGCGAGCTCGGCCGCGGTGGTGCCGAGGGCGGCCGCGGCGTTGAAGATGCGGGCGCCGTCGAGGTGCACCGCCACGCCGCGGGCGTGCGCGACGTCCGCGAGCGCGCGGGTGCGCGCGGCGTCCATCGGCAAGCCGGACCAGAGGTTGTGGGTGTTCTCGAGCGCCAGCAGGCGGGTCGGCGTGCGGTACGACACGTTGGGCGAGATCGCGGCCTCGACCTGTGCGGGCTCGAGCAGGCCGCGGGCGGTCACGATCGGGCGCGGCAGCGCCCCCGACCACACGGCCATCGCGCCCATCTCGAAGTTGGCGATGTGGCCGCGGGCCTCGATGATGACCTCGCTGCCGGGCTTGGTGTGGAGGTGGACCGCGACCTGGTTGCCCATCGTACCCGTGGGCACGAACAGCGCGGCGGGAAAGCCGAGGGTGGCGGCGGCCAGCTCCTCGAGGCGGCGTGCGGTCGGGTCCTCGCGGTAGACGTCGTCGCCGACCTCGGCGGCCGCCATGGCGCGGCGCATCGCGGGGGTGGGGCGGGTCACGGTGTCGGAGCGGAGATCGATCATGCCGGGTATCATACCGGCTCGGAGAGTCGAGCATGCCTGATGGCTTCGAGGTGGTGGTGCAGGAGCGCGGCGTCGAGGAGCTTCGGCTCGCGGCGAACGGGCTCAGGGTCCTGTTGCTGCCGGACGGGAGCGTGCCGGTGGCGGCGGCGTGCGTGGTCTACCACGTGGGTTCGCGCAACGAGGCGGTCGGGCACACCGGCTCGACGCACCTGCTCGAGCACCTGATGTTCAAGGGGTCGCGGGCGTTCGACCCGGCACAGGGCCGGCCGATCGCGCGCACGCTCGAGCGCGTCGGCGCCTCGTTCAACGCGACGACGTGGTTCGACCGCACCAATTACTACGAAACGTTGCCGCCCGAGCACCTCGCGCTCGCGCTCGAGCTCGAGGCCGACCGCATGCGCGGCGCGCTCCTACGCGAGGCGGACCTCGCCTCCGAGATGACCGTGGTGCGCAACGAGTTCGAGCGCGGCGAGAACGACCCGTTCGACGTCCTGCTCAAGGAGTCGTTCGCCGTGGCGTTTCGCGAGCACCCGTACCACCACCCCACGATCGGGTGGCGGAGCGACATCGAGGCGACCTCGATCGAGCGCCTGCGGGCGTTCTACGACACGTTCTACTACCCGGACAACGCCTCGCTCGTGCTGGTCGGCTCGTTCGACCGGGACGAGGCGCTCGCGCTCGTCGGCCGCCACTTCGGGCCGCTGCCGCGCGCCGGCCGGCCGGTCCCGCCGGTGGTGACGCGCGAACCGCGCCAGGAGGGGGAGCGCCGCTTCGTCGTGCGCCGCTCCGGCGAGGTCGGGTGGGTCGTGGTGTCGTGGCGGGCGCCCGAGGCCGCGCACCAGGACACGCACGCGCTCGCCGTGCTCGCCGACGCGCTCGGCGGCGGGGTGACGTCGCGGCTGTACCAGCGGCTGGTGGAGACCGGCCTTTGCCTCGACGTGCAGGCGCTCGCCTGGCAGCTGCGCGACCCCGGGCTGTTCCAGGTGTTCGCCACCCTCAACCCCCCGACGAAGCACGAGAAGGTGGAGCGGATCATCCGCGGCGAGCTGGCGAAGGTCGTCGCCAAGGGGCTGCACAAGAGCGAGGTCGAGCGCGCGCGGGCGCAAGTGGAGGCCCAGACGGCGTTCCACCGCGACTCGCCGGCACAGGTGGCGGCGGCGCTCACGGAGGCGATCTCGGCCGCGGACTGGCGGTTCTACCTCGACTACCCGGAGCGGGTCCGGGCGGTCACCAGCGACGAGGTGCAGAAGGTGGCGGCGGGGACGTTCGTCGACGACGCCGTGTCGGTCGGGTACTTCATCCCGAGGGACGGCGGCGGCGGGGCCGGGACGATCGGGCGGCCCGGCGCGGCGGCGGTTGCGCCGCGCCCGTGCCACTTCCGGCCGGGAATCGCGGAGCGGGTCGTCGAGGCCGGCTTGCCGGGTGGCGGCCGCCTGCTCCTGCTGCCGCGGCACACGAACACCACCGTCCACCTCCACGGTTCGCTGCTGGCCGGTCACGGCCTGGTCGCACCGGAGGCATGGACCGCCGCCGCGCTGGTGCCGGACATGCTCGAGCGCGGCACCGCCCGGCACAGCCGGATCGCGCTGGCCCGCATCATCGAGGACCGCGGCATCGAGCTCGACGTCTCCGGCGACGGCTTCAACCCGCTCGAGGTGTTCTGCTCCGGGCGCTGCCTCGCCCGTCACCTGCCGCTCACCCTCGACCTGCTGGCGGAGATGCTGACGCGGCCGTCGTTCCCGGCCGAGGAGCTCGACAAGCTGCGGACGCTGCGCCTGGGGGAGCTGGCGCAGGCGCAGGAGGACACGTTCCACCGCGCGTTCGAGGCGTTCGCGCGTCTCCTCTACCCCGCCGGGCACCCGTACCACCGGCGCCCCCTCGCGGAGCGCCGGGCCGGACTGGAGGGAGCATGCCGCGACGACCTGGTCGCCGTGCACGGGCGGCTGTACGGCCCCGCCTCGCTGGTCGTGGCGCTGGTCGGGGAGTTCGAGCCGGCCGCCGTGATCCGGCGCCTCGAGAGGGCCTGGCAACCGGGCTTCCCCGGGGCGGTCGAGATGCCGTTCGTGGCGCGGCGCGGCCCCGACGACGTGGTCGCGGCCGAGGCGCGCGAGGTGGTGCCCGACAAGCCGAACCTCGACGTGCTGCTCGGGCATCCCGGTGGTCTCCGGCGCGGCGACGACGACTTCTTCGCCGCCGCGCTCGGCAACGCGGTCCTCGGGCAGTCGACGCTGTCCTCGCGCCTCGGCATGCGGCTGCGCGACCGCGAGGGCCTGACGTACGGGGTGATCGCGCGCTTCTTCGGCGCTTCGCTGCTCGACGGCCCGTGGGCGGCGACGTTCTCGGTCGCGCCCGCGAACCTGGAGCGGGCGGTGGCGGCGGCGCGGGAAGAGATCGAGCGCTTCGTCGCCGAAGGGCCGAGCGAGGCCGAGCTGGCCGACGAGCGGGCCGCGATGGCGGGGTCGTACCGGGTCGGGTTGGCAACCCCGGGCGGCCAGGCGCGGGAGCTGGTCCGACTGGCGCGCCACGCCCTGCCGGTCGCGGAGATCGACCGCATCCCGGAGAGGATCCTCGCCACCGGCCGCGCCGAGGTCGCCGCTGCGGTCCGCCGCCACATCGCGCCGCATCGCCTCTGCCTCGCCGTGGCCGGCAGCCTCGTTGCAAACCCGGGCGCCGCCGATTAGCATCGTCGCACCATGCTGCGCGAGCTGGAGGTCCGCGACCTCGGCATCATCGACAAGGTCAGGCTGCAGTTCCCGGCCGGGTTCACGGTCCTCACGGGTGAGACCGGCGCCGGGAAGTCGCTGCTGGTGCAGTCGCTGCAGCTCCTGGCCGGGGAACGGGCCGACGCGGAGGCGGTGCGCGGCGGCTGCGACCGACTGCTGGTCGAGGGGTGCTTCGCGACGCCGGCGGGCGAGGAGGCGAGGGGGATGCTCGCCGAGCTTGGGGCGGACGGGGGCGAGGAGCTGGTGTTGCGGCGCGAGGTGTCGGCCGCGGGCCGCTCGCGGGCGTGGGTCAACGACGTGGCGGTCACGGTCGGCGCCCTGCAGCGCATCGCGCCGCACGTGTTGGCGATCCACGGCCAGCACGAGCAACGGGGACTGACCGACCCAGCCACACACATCGCCCTGGTGGACGCGGCCGGCGGCCTCGGCGGCGAGCGCGACGCGGTGGCGGCGGCGTACGCGGCCTGGCAGGGCGTCCGAGCGCAACTGGAGGCGCAGCGGCGCGCCCTCGGGACCCGCCGCGACCGTCTCGACGCGATCGAGTTCCAGGCGCGTGAGATCGACGAGGCGCGCCTGCGCTCCGGCGAGGAGGAGGAGCTGCGCGAGGAGCGCGCCTTCCTGCGCCACGCCGGGCGGATCGGCGAGCTCGTGGCGGTGGCGCTCGCGGCGCTCGGCGGCGAGGGGGGCGCGGTCGCCCTGGCGCGCGCGGCCCGCTCGGTGCGGGAGTTGCAGGATCTCGGTCTTCCGGTCGGCGAGACCGCGGCCGAGCTCGAGCAGGCGCAGGTCCTGGCGGAAGAGGCCGAACGCGTGGTGCAGGGACTGACCGGGCGGATCCGTCCGGCGCCGCAGCGGCTCGAGGAGGTGGAGAGCCGGCTGGCCGCCCTGGAACGGCTGACGCGCAAGTACGGCGGCACGATCGAGGCGGTCCTCGAGCACCGCGCCCGGCTCCAGGCCGAGCGCGAGCAGCTCGAGGGGGCGGAGGACGACATCGCGCGCCTGGTGGAGGAGGGAGGCATCCTCGCGGCCCGCTACCTCGAGCTGGCGCGGGCGCTGTCGCGGCGGCGAGCCGCCGCGGCCGAACGCTTCTCCACGCGCGTCGTCGAGGTGCTCAAGGGGCTGGGCATCCCGCGCGCCCGGCTGCGGCTGGCGCTCGGGCTGCGGGCGGCCCCGGGCGGCCCGCTCGCGGTGGACGGGACCAGCGTCGAGCCGGCGGCCGACGGGATCGACGCCGGCGAGTTCGAGCTCTCGACCAACCCCGGCGAGGAGCTGCGCTCGATGGCGCGCATCGCCTCGGGGGGCGAGCTGTCGCGCATCCACCTCGCGATGCGGACCGTGCTGCGCGACTCGGTCGCGCGCGACGGCGGGCTGACCCTGCTCTTCGACGAGGTGGACGCCGGCATCGGCGGCCGCGTCGCCGACGAGCTCGGGGCGCTCCTGGCCTCGCTGGGCGACCGCGACCAGATCCTGGTGGTCACCCACCTGCCGCAGGTCGCCGGGCGGGCGGGGGCCCACTTCGTCGTGCGCAAGGGGGCGAGATCCGGACGCACGGTGACGCACGTCGAGCCGATTGCCGGCGAGGCGCGCGTCGAGGAGCTGGTGCGCATGCTGGGGGGCGGGGCGCCGACTCCCGCCGCCCGCCAGCACGCCCGCGAGCTGCTCAAGACCGGACCATGATCCGGCTGCCGTTCACCGCCGCGAGCCACCTCGCGGCCGCTGCCGGCGCGGTCCGTGGCGCGCTCGACGCCCACGGCGTCGTCGCGCTTCCGACCGAGACGTTCTACGGCCTGGCCGTCCGCCCCGACGATGAGATCGCCGTCGGGCGGGTGTTCGCCCTCAAGGGCCGGCCCGCCGAGAAGTCGCTCCTGGTCGTCGCCTCCTCCGTGGAGCAGCTCGCGCCGTGGGTGCGCCTGGCCTCCCCCTGGCGGGCGCGCCTCGCGGCGGTCTGGCCGGCCCCGGTCACGGTCGTGGTGCCACGCGCGGGAGGCGCCGGTGGCGCCGGCGACACCCTGGCGGTGCGGGTGCCGGCCCACGAGCTGCTGCGCGCGCTGCTGGCGCAGGTGGGGCCGCTCACGGCGACCTCCGCGAACCGCAGCGGTGGCGCGCCGTGCACCGATCCCGGCGCCGTCGCCGCGGCGCTCGGGGCCGGTCTCGCGGTGCTCCTCGACGGCGGCGCCACGGGGGGCGGAGCGCCCTCGACGCTGCTGGACCTCACGGCGGCGCCGCCCCGGCTCCTGCGCGCCGGCGCCTGGGAGGCCCCGGCGGCGTGGGGCGTGAAGGCGTCATGAAGTTTCCGCAGAATTTGCGGAAAAGCTTGTGGAAATCACGGTGCGGCGACCGCAAAGCCCGCGTATCTCAACGGGTTATGCATCGTGCACTGCCGCCAGTGCGGCTGTATATGTAGTTGAAAAACAACGCGTTACGTGTATTGTGAGGAAACTGTGCCACTTGCCGGCAGGCCCGGCGCGCGGCCGTTCCACAGGCCGCATCGGCGGGCGCCCGGCCGTGGCTCGTTGCCCAAGCCGGCTGTGTGTGTTAGCGTGACCGGCCTGACGGGAGGGAGCGGTGACGATCAGACCCTTTGCCGGCCGTTCGCCACGGATCGGGGCGCGCGTGTTCGTCGCCTCGACCGCGGCGGTCGTGGGGGACGTGGAGCTGGCCGACGACGTCAACGTCTGGTACGGCGCCGTGTTGCGCGGCGACCTGCAGGAGATCCGCATCGGCGCGCGCTCGAACATCCAGGACAACGCCGTGGTCCACGTCGACGAGCCCGACTTTCCGGTCCACGTCGCCGAGGACGTCACGGTGGGGCACGCGGCCGTGCTGCACGGCTGCCGGGTCGAGCGCGGCGCGCTCGTGGGGATGCACGCGACCGTGCTCAACGGCGCCGTGGTCGGCGAGGAGGCGGTGGTGGCAGCCGGCGCGTTGGTGCCGCCGGGAATGACGATCCCACCGCGCAGCCTCGCGGCCGGGGTCCCGGCGCGGGTGCGGCGTGAGGTCACGGCCGAGGAGATCGAGCACATGCGGCGCGGCGTCCGCAGCTACCTGCAGCTCAAGGGCAGGGCCATGGCCGACGATGACGAGCGCGGGCCGGCCGCCGCGGCGGCGTGGGGGAGGCGGGGATGATGCAGCGGCCGCGCGGGACGCGGGACCTGCTGCCGCCCGAGAGCCGCCTCTGGCAGGCGGTCGAGACGGTCGCCCGGGAGGCGTTCGGCGCGTTCGGCGGCGAGGAGATCCGCACCCCGATCTTCGAGCCCACGGAGCTGTTCGTGCGCTCGGTCGGGGAGACCACCGACATCGTGCACAAGGAGATGTACACCTTCCCCGACCGCAAGGGCCGCTCGCTCACCTTGCGCCCGGAGGGGACGGCCGGCGTCGCGCGGGCGTGGCTCGAGAACCGCCTCGGCGAGCGAACGCAGCCGCTGCGCCTCTACTACATCGGCCCGATGTTCCGCTACGAGCGGATGCAGCGCGGGCGCTACCGCCAGTTCTCCCAGATCGGCCTCGAGATCGTCGGCGCCGACACCCCGCTCGCCGACGCCGAGTTGCTGGCGGCGATGCACGAGTTCTTCGTCCGGCTGGGCTTTGCCGACCTCGTGATCCACCTCAACAACCTGGGCGACCCGGAGGATCGGCCGCGCTACCAGGACGCCATCCGTGCCGCGCTGGCGCCCCGCCGGGAGGCGCTTTGCGCCGACTGCCAGCGGCGCTTGGAAGAGAACCCGCTTCGGGTGCTCGACTGCAAGGTGCCGTCCTGCCAGGTGATCGCCGCCGACGTGCCGGCGATGGACGACGTGGCGGGGGACGCCTCGCGGCAGCACGTCGCGCGGGTGGAGGCGCAGCTCGAGCGGTTGGAGATCCCGTTCGTG
>DAIDOU010000326.1 GCA_027458945.1 Acidobacteriota bacterium | reverse complement strand
GCCTCGGCGAGCGCGGGCGCCGGCGAGGACGGCTCCGGCGCGAACGCCGGGACCGGCTCGTGCTCGAGCTCGATCGCCGGCTCGGGCCCGAACGCGAACCCGGGTTCCGGCGCCGGCGCCGGCGTGGACCCCGGCTCGAGTGCAAACAGGTCGCCGGCGGCCTCGGGGTGGGCCGGCTCGGCCAGGAACGGCGCCGGGGCCGCCGGGGGTGAGAGCGGTTCCGGCGCGCGCGGCGGCGCCGCGGCGAACGCGGGTTCGGTCGGCGGCTCCGCGGCTGGCGGAGCGAACGGCGATCCCTGCGGGACCTCGCGCGCCACCGCCTCGCCAAACGCGAACGGAGGCGCCGAGACCGCGATGGACACGTCCGGACCGGCCAGTTCGGGCGGGGCCGGCAGCGGGTGCGCGGGGTGCGAGTCGCCGAGCGCGCTCGAGGTGAGCTCGATGCCGTCCTCGGGCGGAACCGCCGCCGGGGTCGGCGGGGGAACCATCTGCTCGAACCCGCTCGTGCTGAAGTCGAGCGACGGCACGCCCTCGGGGATCCCCTGCGGTCCGAGCGGGCCGTACTCCTCCGCCGCCGGCGCCGGCTCCTCGGCGGGCGGGATCCGTTGCAGCAGCTCCTCGACCACGCCGATGAGCTCCCGCGCCTCGAACGGCTTGGTGACGATCGCGTCGCAGCCGACCGCCTGCGCGCGGTCGCGGTCGAACGGTTCGAACGTGCCGGTCAGCAGCACCACCGGGATGTGCAGGGTGCTGGGGTCGCTCTTGAGAGCCTGGCACACGTCGTAGCCGTTCATGTCGGGCATCACGACGTCGCACAGCACCACGTCGGGCTTGATCTCCGGCAGGCGCTGCAGCAAGTCGCGCCCGCTCCCGACGGCGAACACCTTGTGCTCGGTTTCGGCGAAGGTGAGCTCCACGACTTTCTGGATCGTGATGCTGTCGTCGGCAAGCAGCAGCGTTCCGCTCATGGTCACCTTCCCTTTTCCGCGCCGTCCTCATCTTGGTACCACGAACCGGGTGCACTGTCAACGATTTGCCCACTTCCACCGAGCTCGATTGCCAGTCTTCCGTCGTCGCGGACCCACACCACCGCGCCGGTCTCGAGCCAGCCTGGGACGACGTGCGCCTCGCGCCCTCGCTCGGTCAGCGTCCACGCGCGGTGGAAGTGCCCCCAGAGCACGACGTCCACGCCGGCGGCGAAGTGGCGCCGCGCCGCCGCGGTCAGCTCCGTGAGCGGCAGGCTCTTGCGGTAGCTGAAGTTCGTCTCCTTCAGCCGCGACTCGGCCCCGAACACGACGCGCCGCGCCAGGCGCCCGGGCAGGACCCGCGCCCACGCCCGCGCGACCGCGCTCTTCGACACCGCCCGCCAGAACAGGTAGGAACGGTCGCGCCGGTTGAGGAGATCGCCGTGCTCGAGCAGGAAGCGGCGGCCGCCGGCGACGAACGAGTGCACCGGGCCGCAGGCATCGCGGAACGGATCGAGGGCACGGGCGTCGAGGAAGAAGTCGCGGTTGCCCTCGACCATGACGATGCGGGTGCCGGCGCGGCGCAGCGCCGCCAACCCGTCGAGTCCGCGGCGCACCGTCTCGTCCCAGAAGTGCGGAAAGCCGACGAGCGCGCGAAACAGGTCGCCGAGGAACACGACCTCGTCGGCGCCGCGCCGCTCGATGTCGGCCAGCGTCGCGAGGAACCTGTCCAGATCGCCGGGACGCTGCCCGACGTGGAGATCGGCGAGCACGGCGCGCAACACGCGTCATGCTAGCATTCGGGAGTTTCGAGGTGGAAGGTGCCCGAGACCAGCTCCCGCCCCCGTCAGATCGACCTCCCGTTCGCGTCCGAACGGCGCCGAGTGCTGCTCACCGGGGCGAGCGGCTTCGTCGGCCGCGAGGTGCGCCGGCAGCTGCTGGAGCGCGGTTGGCAGGTCGTCGCGCTGTCGCGCACGCTCGCCGCCGGCGACGCGCAACCGGGGGTCATCCAGGTCGCCGCGGACATCACCGGCCAGGGGTGGGAGCGCTGGTGCGAGGGGTGCAGCGCGGCGCTGCATCTCGTCGGCATCATCCGCGAGGTCCGCCGGGGCGGAACGACGTTCGAGCGCGCCCACGTGCGCGCCACGGAGAGCGTGATCGGCGCCTGCCGCCGGCTCGGCATCCGGCGTCTCGTGCAGATGTCCGCGCTCGGGGCCCGCGCCGGCGCGGCCACGGCGTACCACCGCACCAAGTGGCAGGCCGAGGAGGCGGTTCGCGCGTCCGGCCTGGACTGGACGATCTTCCGCCCCTCGCTGATCTTCGGCCCGGGCGACGGGCTCACCGGCGCGCTCGTACCGCTGCTGCGGCGCTTCCCGTTCTTCCCCGTGTTCGGCGACGGCCGCTATCAGATGCAGCCGATCGCCGTCGCCGAGGTCGCCCGTTGCTTCGTCGCGGCGCTCGAGGACCCGGCTTCGGTCGGCCACGCCTTCGACCTCGGCGGCCCGGAGGCGCTCACATACGACGAGGTGCTGCGCCGCACCGCCGGCGCGCTCGGCCTGCAGCGCACGTTCGTCCATCTGCCGCTCGGCCTCGCGCGAGCACTCGTGTCGCTGATGCAGCTCCTGCCCGGAGCGCCGATCACCCGCGACCAGCTCACGATGCTGCTCGAGGGCTCGACGTGCGACACCGCCGCGGCGCGGCGCGTGTTCGGCGTCCCCGCCGCCCGCTTCCAGGGCCCGACGTGGCTGGCGCCGGCGGCCGGGCGGACGCCGGTTGCCGGCTGAGCCGCGCTACACCCGCTGCAAGGCGAAGCAACGGACCGGGCGCCCCTCGCGGGCGTACTTGATCTCGAAGCTCGTCGCCGGCACGTCGGCGAACGCCGCCTCGGGCGCGACCGGCTGCAGGCGTGGCTCGGCCGCGAGCGCCGCCGCAATCACCTCCGCATACCCCTCGTGATCGGTCTTGAGGCGCAGCAACCCGCCGGGCGCGAGCACCTCCGCCAGGCGCGCGACGTTCTCGGGGCGGAAGAAGCGGCGCTTGTGGTGGCGCATCTTCGGCCAGGGGTCGGGAAAATAGACGTGCACCGCAGCCGTCGAGGACGGCGTCAAACAGCGAAAGAGAAGGTCCTCCGCGGTCGTGTGCACGAAGCGCACGTTGGCGACGCCGGTGCGGGCGGCGCGGCGCGCCGCCATCTCCAGGTAGGTGCGGGCGCGCTCGACGGCCACCAGGCCGATACCGGGGTGCGCCGCCGCCCATTCCAGCGCGAACCTTCCCTTGCCGGCGCCGAGCTCGACCTCGAGCGGACGCGCGGAGCCGAACAGCGCACTGGCCTCGAACGGCACGCTCGCGCGCGCCAGGTCGAGGATCGAATCGGGCGCGTCCACCGCGGCGCTCAACCCTCGGAGAGGTCCACGGCGTCGATGTCCTCGTCGCCGAAGACGATGCCGACCGAGCGCGCGGCCTGCACGAGCTGGCAGTTCGGGTCCACGCGCTTGACCCGCCCGATCGCCTCGCAGATCGGCACCGACACGATCTCGTCGTTGTGCAACGCGACCATCCTGCCGAACTCACCGGCGACCGCCAGGCGCGCCGCCTCGACGCCGAAGCGCGTGGCGAGGATCCTGTCCGTCGGCACCGGCGTGCCGCCGCGCTGGATGTGGCCGAGGACCGTGGCGCGGATCTCGTAGCCGCCGCGCGCCTCGATCTCGCGCGCAATCTGGTACGAGATCCCGCCCAGCCGTTTCCAGCCGGTGACCGCGTCCTCACCGGCGAACACCTGGTTGCCGCCCACGGGCGCGGCACCCTCGGCGACGACGACCACCGAGAACGGCCGGCCGCGGCGCTCGCGCGCGCGGAACTTGGCGATCAGCGCGTCGAACGTGAACGGGATCTCGGGGATGAGGACCACGTCGCCGCCGCCGGCGAGCCCGGCGTGGAGCGCGATCCAGCCGGAGTCGCGGCCCATCACCTCGAGCAGCATCACCCGGTGATGGCTCTCGGCCGTGCTGTGCAGCCTGTCGAGCGCCCACGTCGCCGTCTCGCGCGCGGTCGCGAACCCGAACGTGTACTCCGTCGCGAACAGGTCGTTGTCGATCGTCTTCGGCACGCCCACGACCGGGATCCCGAGCTCGCGCCAGAAGCGCTCGGCGATCGACAGCGAGCCGTCGCCGCCGATCACGATCAGCGCGTCCAGGCCGAGCTTCTCGAAGTTCCTCTTGACCGTGGCGGACGCGTCCACCAGCTCCTCGACTCCATCGGGGCGGCGGAACGCGTAGCGGAACGGGTTGCCGCGGTTGCTCGTCCCGAGCATCGTGCCGCCGCGCACGAGCAGGCCGGAGACCTCCGCGAGCGCCAGCTCGCGCGCCTTCATCTCCACCAGCCCGATGAACCCGTCCGAGATCCCGATCACCGAGACGCCGTGCGCGATCCGGCACGACCGCACCACCGCGCGGATCACCGCATTCAGACCGGGCGCGTCCCCGCCGCCGGTCAGGACTCCGATCCTTCGCACCGTGCTCATCTAGCTCTCCTCGAGGCCCAGGCAGACCAGCTCGATCCCCGCCTCGCGCGCGAACGTCTCGATGCGCTCGTCGCGGTAGAACTCACCGTACAGCACGCGAGCGAGGCCGGCGTTCGCGATGAGCTTGAAGCAGTCCCAGCACGGCGAGGCGGTGACGTAGATGTCCGCCCCCTCGATGCGCACCCCATGGCGGGCGGCCTGCAGGATCGCGTTCGCCTCGGCGTGGACCGTGCGCACGCAGTGATCGTTCTCCATCAGGCACCCGACCTCGGCGCAGTGCGGGAGGCCCCGGATCGAGCCGTTGTACCCGGTCGCCAGGATCCCCTTGTCGCGCACCACGACCGCGCCGACGCTCTTGCGCGGGCACGTCGAGCGCGTCGCCGCGGCGCGCGCGAGGTTCATGAAGTAGCGATCCCAGGATACCCGGCCCATTTGGTGAGTTTAGCCCTACTCACGCCCCCGCGCTCGTGCCGATGGCGCGCGCGGGTCGGCGGACGGTGGAAGAAGTGAAAGGGAAAAGGGAAAAGGGACTACACGCCAGAAACAGAGGGACTGGGGGCTGAGGGGCTGAGGGGCTGAGGGGCTGAGGAGAGGAAGCGCAGGAATGCCCTCTGCTCTTCCGCTCCTCTGCTTTGTCTTCCCTTTCCCCTTTTCCCTTTCCCTTTTCCCTTTTCCTTTTTCCCTCGTACCGCCTACTTCGCCGCGATCGCCAGCGTCGCCGTCATTCCCGGGCGGAGCGCCCCGCCCGGGTTGGCGACCGCGCACCGCACCGTGGCCTCACCGATCTGGGACCCCGGCGGGAGGACGTGCGCGACCCGCCCCGGGAACGTCCGGCCCGGCCGGTCCGGCGCCTGCGCCGTCACCCGCGCCCCGGACACGACCCGGGCCGCGTCACCCGCCCCGATCCGGGCAACGACCCAGACCTGCCGCGCCGTCCCGATCGTGAACGCCACGGCGCCGCCACCGAGCGGGCCCGGCCCCGCCAACGCCGCCCCGCGCGCGACCGCGCTCGCCAGCACCACGCCGGCGCGCGGCGAGATCACGGTGAACGTCCCGGTCATCTCGTCCGCGTCCAGGCTCTTCACCAGCGCCGCCCGGGCCCGGGCTCGCTTCGCCCTCACTCTCGCCCGTGCCAACTGTGCGCGGGCCGATTCCAGCCGCTCGGTCACCCCCTCGTGGGCGTCGAAGAGCTGCCGCTGCCTCTGGTTCTCGCCCTCGGCCGCAGCGAGGTCGGCCTCGGCCTCGAGCTTGTCGGGGGTGACGTGCCGCAGCTCGGGTGACACCACCACCGCGAGCGGCGTCCCCTTGCGCACGCGCTCGCCAACCTTCACCAGCACCCGCGTCACCCGTCCCGCCACCGGCGATGTCACCTCCGTCACGAGGTCGCCGTCGAACGCGACCCTCCCGATCGCCAGGATCGTCTCCCCCGCCGGGCCGGCAGCGCCCGGACCCGCCGCCCGGGCCTCGCGGCCCAGACCGCCGAGCAAGACCAGCGCCGCGACCCATACTGCCGCCCGAGGCGGCGCCGTCCACCTCCCCTCCGCCACCTGCTCCCGCGTCACGATCGGTCGTCTCATCGTCGCCCCCTTCCTTCCCGCGCCGGCCGCCACATGGGGCGCCCCGCGCGGGCCGGGCCCGTCGCCTCGCAAAACATCCGCCGGTGCGCTACAGTTCCCACTGGTCGATCGGCCCATCCTAGCAACGGTCTCCACTCGCCGTGCGTGGGCCGGAGACGCATGCGATGAACCGCTTCGAGCCCGACGCCGCGCGTGCGCCCCTGGGGTCCTCCGACCTGCGGGTCTTCCGTCT
>DAIDOU010000325.1 GCA_027458945.1 Acidobacteriota bacterium | reverse complement strand
AGGCCGGGGTTGAGCGAGCGGGCGGTGAGCACGGTGTAGACGTTGTGCGCGTCGTCGTTGAGGCACGCCACCAGGCCGCGCGCGCGGTCGACGCCGGCGGCGCGCAGCGTCTCCTCGGCGGTGGCGTCGCCGGCGACGACTGGGATGCCGAGCTCCCTGAGCCGCTGCGCCTTCTCCGCCTTGGCCTCGACCACGACGACGGACCGCCCGGCGCGGCGCAGCTCCTCGACCACCGCAAGGCCCATGCGGCCCCAGCCGCACACGATTTCGTGCCGCGTCATCCTTTCGATCATCCGCGACCTCCGCGCCTGCCCGAACGCCTCCCGCAGCTCGCCCTCGATCACCGAGCGGCCGACCTCGGTGGCGACGAGGAGGATCAGCCCGAGGCCGCCGAACAGCAGCGCGACCGTCAGGACCTGGCCGGCCCGGGAGAGCGTCGAGATCGAGTTGAACCCCACCGTGGTGAGCGCCAGCACCGTCATGTAGAACGCGTCCCACCACGGGACGCCCTCGGTCAGCCGGTAGCCGAGCGTGCCCGCGACGAAGATCGCGGCGAGCAGCGCGGCGGAGCGGCCGAGGCGGGTTCGCACCCGTTCACTGTAGCGGATCTCACCTCCGGCGGGCTGGCGCCCGCCCCGCCGGGCGCGCCTCGAACGGCTCAGCGCGGGAAGCCGGGCGAGGCCACGATCCTCTCGATCTGCGCCAGGTGACGGCGCTCGTGCGCGCCCGCGATGTCGATCCACTGGTAGAGGTTGAGCTCGAAGCCGAGGGGGTGGGGGAAGCGCAGCGCGTCGAGGTCGAGGCCGCCCAGCGCCGGGATCGTCGCGGTCACGGCGCCATGGCTCTCGGCCAGCTCATGCCGCAGCGTCGCGATCGGAAGCCCCGGGGTCGGCGTGACGCGGTCGGGGTGCTTGACCGGTCCCGCAGAGCCGATCTCGGCGATCGAGCGCATCCGCGGCCACGAGCGCTGGCTCTGCGGGCCCGCCCTGACGCCGTCGCGAAGCCCCTGCCGGATCAGCCTCGCCGCCACGATGGCGAACATCCGGTTGGCGAGGACGACGTGGTGCAGCACCTCGCCCGCCGACCAGCGGTCCGGCCCCGGCCGCCAGTCGGCCGCCGCCTGACTCATCGTCGCCACGGCGCCGGCCAGTGCCTCGAGGTCCGCCGCCAGCCGGCGGCTCAGCTCCTCCAGCGCCGGCTCCAACGGATCGCCGGGGGTCCGGCCCGACCAGAGAGTCTGCGACCCAGTCACGGCTCCAATGATACCCCGTTCCGCGACCGGCGCCGCTCAGGTCGAGAGGAACTCGACGATCTCGGCGAGCAGCGCCGCACCGCCCTCGGCGAGCACCGAGTGGGCGGCGCCGGGGACCTCGCGGAAGCGCGCCTCGGGGATCGCGGCGGCCAGCTCGCGGGTCGCCGCCGCGGCGACGAGCGGGTCGTGCTCGCCGGCGAGCACCAGCGCCGGGCAGGCGATCGCTTTGAGCTCGCCGCGCATGTCCCAGCCGGCCCGCAGAGCCGCGAGCTGCTGCAGCGCGCCGGGGCGGTCCTCGGGGTCGAGCGTCCACAGCTTCGCCGCCTGGTCGACGAACCCGGGGTAGCGATCGGCGAACGCACTGCCGAACGCGAACGCCATGAACGCCTCGGCGGCCTCGACCGGTTCGAGGCGTGTGAAGGCGATCTCGAAGAAGCGCATGACGCGGCGGTGCGAGGGCGTCAGGCGCGCGGCGCACGACGCCACGACGAGGCGCTGCACGGCCTCGGGGTGGCGCAGCGCGAACTCGCAGGCGAGCAGGCCGCCCATCGAAACGCCGATCACCCCGGCTGCGCCCAGCCCGGCGTCCGCGAGCACCAGCGCCGCGTCGTCGGCGGCGCCGGTGAGGGTGAACACCTCCCCGTCGCGCGAGCCGCCGACGCCGCGGTTGTCGGGGGCGAGCACGGTGAAACGATCGGCGAGCACGCGCGGCAGCTCGCCCCACAGGCGGGCGCGCGAGCCGAGGCCGGCGAGCAGGAGGAGCGCCGGGCCGCTCCCGGTCCGCTCGTACGCGACCGGCCCGCGTGGGCCGGCGATCGTGTGCAGCTCCGCTTGTCCCATCCCTCGTTTGCCGCCGGCGCCAGGCGCCGGCGCCGACCGCGTCACAGCAGCGCGGTCAGCTTGTCCTTGAGGACCTTCTTGTCCACCGCGCCGATGACGCGGTCGACCATCTTGCCGCCCTTGAAGAAGAGCAGCGTCGGGATCGACTGGATGCCGAACTTCACGGCGGTCTGGCGGTTCGAATCGACGTCGAGCTTGGCGACGACGACCTTGCCGGCGAACTCCTCGGCGAGGGCCTCGACGTGCGGCGCGATGATCCGACACGGGCCGCACCAGACGGCCCAGAAGTCCACCATCGCCGGCTTACCGGCGTTGACGACGGAGGCCTCGAACGTGGCGTCGGTGACCTGGGTGACGTTTCCGGACATGGCGACCTTCCTCTCTCGCAGGGGCGCGGCGGAACCGAACCCCTGCCGCATGCAAGCGCGGCCGCGGCTGCGCGAATTCCACGCCCGGGCGTCGCGCCCGACGGCCGGCGCCCGATCGCGCGCCGGCAGGCTGCGGATCAAGGTATTGTAGGCAGGACGGGGTGGGGGTGGCAACCGTGCGCACGCGGCGCCAGAGGCTCGGGCAACACTTCCTGCGCGACGCTGCGACCGCACGCGCGATCGTCGCCGCGCTCGCCGACGAGCCGGCGCGGGTGCTCGAGATCGGCCCGGGCCGCGGCGCCCTCACCCGCCCACTGATCGACCGCTTCGCCACGGTGCGCGCGGTGGAGCTGGACGGTGCGCTGGCCGCGGGCCTGACCGCGGGCCTGGGCCGCACGGAGCGCCTCGAGGTGCGGCACGCCGACGCCCTCACCGCCGACCTCGACGAGCTCGCCGGCGGCGGGCCGTGGCAGGTGGCGGCGAACCTGCCTTACAGCGTGGGCACCGCGATCGTGCGCCGGCTGCTCCCGCGCCACGATCTGTTCACGGCGCTCGTCGTCATGGTCCAGCACGAGGTCGCCCGGCGCATGGTCGCCCCGCCGGGAGGCCGCGACCGCGGCCTGTTGACGCTCGAGACCGAGGCGTGGGGCCGGGCCTTGTTGCTGTTCACCGTCCCCCCGGAACGGTTCGCGCCGCCGCCGAAGGTGAACTCCGCGGTCCTCCGGATCGAGCTGCGGCCGCCGCACGTTCCGGTCGCGGCGATCGCGCGCGCGCTCGCGCTGGCCGCGGTCGCGTTCGCGCAACGGCGGAAGAAGATCGCCAACGCGCTGGCCGCGGTCGCCGTGGCGGAGGAGCTGGCGGCGGCGTTGCGGTCCGCCGGGGTCGATCCCGGCGCGCGACCGCAGGAGCTGGGCATGGAGGCGTGGTTCGCTCTCGCGCTGGCGCTTCCCGGGACGGGCGCGGCGCCGGGTGGCGGGGGAGGGCGTTGATGGCACGCCTGGTCGCGCTCGGGGGTCTCGGGGAGTTCGGGGCCAACTCGATGCTGGTCGAGGACGAGGGCGGCTCGCGGGTGCTCCTGGACGCCGGCGCCGCGTTCTCCGACCTCGCCGCGTTCGGCGTCGGCTACGAGGTGCCCGACTTCGGGGCGCTTGGCCGCGACGTGCCCGTGGCCGTCGTGCTGACGCACGCGCACGACGACCACGTCAAGGGGATCACGTTCCTGCGCGAAGCGGCGCCGGCGATCGA
>DAIDOU010000324.1 GCA_027458945.1 Acidobacteriota bacterium | reverse complement strand
GCCGCGCGCACCTTGTCCACCAGCGGGTGCTCGGCCGACCCCTTGGTCGAGAACGACAGCAGCGCGACGCGCGGCTCGCCCCCGACTATGGCGCGGAACGTTCCGGCGGCGCCCACCGCGATGTCCGCGAGCTGTTCCGGGTCCGGATCCGGAAGCACGGCGCAGTCGGCGAACACCATCAGGCCGTCCGCGCCCCAGCGCGCGTCCGGATGCACCATCACGAACGCGGACGACACCGTCTTGATCCCGGGGGCGGGGCCGATCGCGTGCAGCGCCGCGCGCACCGTGTCGGCCGTGGTGCGCACCGCGCCGCCTACCGAGGCGTCGCACTCGCCGGCGGCGACGAGGAGCGAGGCGAAGTAGAGAGGATCGGCCAGCGCGGCGCCGGTCTGCTCCCGCGACCACCCCTTCGGCGCCCGACGGCGGTGGAGCAGGTCGAACAGCCGGTCACGGCGGGGGTCGGTTGCCGGATCGGTGACCGTGACGCCGAGCGCGCGCAGGCGCTTGTGCGCCTCCCCCTGCGCCGCGGCCGGGCAGAGCGCGGTCACGCGCGCGATCCGCTCGCGGGCCAGCTCGCCCGCGGCCTCGACGACGCGCGGGTCATCGCCCTCCACCAGCACGACATGTCGACCCGTCGCCCGGGCGCGGCCCGGCAGCTCCTCGAGAAACGCCATACCGACCTCCGCGGCCATTGTACCCGTCTTTCACGAGGCCCTCAGCCGTTTCAGACGCTCGAGACGGCCGGCCGGGGCAAGACGACTTGCGTGACACACGTCATGGTATGCATGTTAATCGTCATAACTTGACAAATGTCACACAATCGTATTTCATTCGCATGCGAGATTCACAAGCGGGGTCCCGGGGTTCCTCGCGGGAGGGTTCATGAAGGGCACGGTTCGCTGGCTGGCTTGCTGCTGCCTCGGCGTTGCGGCACTAGGGCACGGCGAGGATTTCGGGAGCGTCGGCCTCGGCTACGCATGGCTGCACCAGAGCGGCAACAGGAGTGCGTTCGCGAGCCAGTACGATCTGTCCCAGGGGGCGTTCCTCGAGAGCCTCCGGCTCGACCTGCGGCACGTTCTCGCGGGGTTCGACCGCTTCGAGGTCACCGCCTCGGGGTTCGGCAGCGACCCGTTCCAGCACGCCTCGCTCAAGGTCGTGAACTGGGACCGCGAGTGGGTGGTGAACTTCGACTACACCCGTCGTGAGGTCATCTTGCCGTCGCCGGCGCTCGAGCTTGCGCTCGCGGGCGCACTGGCGCCGGGCACGTCCAGCCCCGCGGACGGCGGCCGTTTCAGCATCACCCGCTGGACCGGGTCCGTCACCTGGGATGGCTGGAGGGCGGCGCGCCTGCGCCTCGACCTGCGCGACGTCCAGCGCAGCGGCTCGCGCCTGTTCCCGTTCTACGGCCTGGGCGCGCCGTACCTGGCGCGCACCCGCCTCGACGAGCGCGTGCAGGAGGCCGGGATCTCGCTCGAGACCCGCGCGTGGCCGGTCAAGGTGTTGATCGAACAGGACGTCACCAAGTACACGCGCGAACCGCGCGGCGGCGTCGGGAACGGCGGCCAGCCGCTGACCGGGCCCGATCCCGACGTGCTGGCGACGTACACGACCGGCCGGGATTCCAACACCGTTCCCACGACGCGGCTGTCGGCGGTGTACGACAGCGGCCGCTTCGAGTTCGTCGGCCAGGGGCTGTACCGTCGCGACCGCCTCGCTGCCAACCATGACAACGACGTCACGGGCTTTGCGATCGGCGGCGGTGCGGTGGGTCGGATCAGCTTCCTCGACGCGGTCATGGGCTCCGCTGACACCGACACCAAGCTGGGCGACGTTCGCCTCGGCTTCGCCGCGACCCCATGGCTGACGGTGCGGGCCCGCGGCCACTGGGCCGACGTCTCCACCGACAGCACCCTCGTCGGCCTGACCGCCCTGCAGCTCGCCGGGCCGGGCGGCAGCCTCGACTTTTCGAACCCGGTCGACGACCGCGGCTATCTCGACCGCACCGACAAGGACGTCGCCGGCGAGGCCGACGTCCACAGCGGTGCGTTCGGGCTCGTCGTCGCCTACCACGACGGCTCGCGCGAGATCGCCTGGCGGCACGGCACCGACTATGCGCCTGCCAGTGTGACCCGCGACGCCAAGGGTTGGAGCGCCACGGCGTCGCTGGCGCTCGGCCGAGCGTTCACGGCGCGCGTTGGGTACGACGACTCCACCTTCGAGAGGTACGTGTTCCGCACCGACCCGAAGACCGTCACCAGGTTGTGGGCCAAACTGTCGGCACGTCCGGCCGCCGGCTGGGAGATCGACGCGCACGGGTCGCGCGAGCGCGTGGACAACCCCTCGCAGGTGGCGGCGCTCAACCGCCCCACCGATGCGCTCGGCGTCGCGGCCACGTACACCGCCGCCGGCGGCGCGTTTGCGACCCTGAGTGTCGACTCCCTCAAACTGACCAGCGACGTCGCGATCTCGTACTGGGCGCCGGCGCTGACCGCGGCGGTGTCGCACTACGAAACCGACCTGCTGACGACGAGCCTGCGCGCCGCGCTGCCGATCGGCAAGACCGTCCGTCTCACCGGCGGCGGCCTCTACCTCAAGGACCGCGGTGACACGCTGCCGTTCACCTCGAAGGCGTACGACCTCGAGGTCGAGACGCCGGGCCCGTTCGCCACCAGGCTTGCGGTGTTCGGCAGCCACTGGACGTACGACCTCAGGAGCCTGCCCGACCAGAACTACGACGTCACCCGCTACGGGATCTCCGTGCGGCGGAGGTTTTAGGCCCATGCGCAAGAGCTTGCTCGCATCGATCGCACTGCTCGCCGCAACGCCGGTGCTGGCGGCGCTGCCCAAAGGCTGGGTCGGCCGGGAGACCTGCGCCACCTGTCACGAGGACACCGCCAAGGCGTTCGTCGCCGGCCC
>DAIDOU010000323.1 GCA_027458945.1 Acidobacteriota bacterium | reverse complement strand
GAAGGGCGGATCGTCGACGGCCACGGCGACCTGCACCTCGATTCGATCTGCGCCACCGACCCGGTCTGCATCTTCGACTGCATCGAGTTCAACGAGCGGTTCCGCATCCAGGACGCGGCGGAGGAGGTCGCCTTCCTCGCTATGGACCTCGAGTTCCACGGTCATGCGCCGTTCGGGCGGGTCTTCGTCGATGCCTACGTCACGGCCACCGGCGACACCGAACTCACGGAGCTGCTCGCGTTCTACAAGGCGTATCGCGCCTACGTCCGCGCCAAGGTCAACTCGTTCTCGGCCGACGACCCGCACATCCCCGAGGCGGCGCGCGCCACCAGCCGGGCCACGGCGCGTCGCTACTACCAGCTCGCGGCGCACTTCGCCGCCGCCTGCAACCCGCGCCGCCTGCTCGTCACCTGCGGCCTCACCGGCAGCGGCAAGAGCACGCTCGCCCGCACGTTGGCGGAACGCTACGCCCTGCAGCTCGTCCGCTCCGACGTCGTGCGCAAGGAGCTGCTCGGCATCGCGCCGCAGGAGCGGCGCTGGTTGCCGTTCGACCAGGGCGAGTACGCCCCGGAGATGACCGATCGCACCTATGTCGAGATGCTGGTGCGCGCCGAGGCGCTGCTCGCGGCCGGCCACTCCGTCGTCCTCGACGGCTGCTTCATCAGGCGTTCCCAACGCGCCGGCGCGCACGCCCTCGCACGCCACCTCGGCGTCGGCTTCCTCCTGCTCGAGTGCCGGACATCGGAGGAGGTCATCCGGGAACGCCTCGAGCGCCGCGCCCGCAAGAACGGCACCGTCTCCGACGGCCGCTGGGAGATCTACAACGGCCAGCTCGCCGAGTTTGAGCCGCCGGACGAGATCACCGGCGACGAGCGCGTCGTGCTCGACCGCTCGAAGCCGGTCGACGAGCTCCTCCACGAGCTCTCGGCGGTCCTCCCCTCCGCCTGGCAAGATATTGCGGTACCAGGTACCATATAAGTGCATTTTGTCGCTAGGAGATCTCGGTCACCAAATCGAGAAGCGGCCGCCGCGGTCGATCAGGCGGCCGTGAGAATGCTCGAACACTCTACATCGACATGTGTTCCGCGACAAATTCGGGGTGATGATGGTTGCCTGTAAAAACGTTAAAATGAGGTACCAGGTACCGCAGCGATGAGCTTCCGGGCGGCTGCGGGATCGCGTCGGCACTCGAGAAGGGCGGTCAGGATGATCGGGGCGACGATCGTCGCGTCCGACTCGATGACGAACATCGGCGTGCGCTCCGTGAGCTTGTCCCAGGTGATTTTCTCGTTCGGCGTCGCCCCGGAGTACGAGCCGTACGATGTCGTCGAGTCGCTGATCTGGCAGAAGTACGCCCACGGCTTCACCCGTTGCCGGAGGTCGTACTTGATCGAGGGCACGACGCAGATTGGAAAGTCGCCGGCGATGCCACCGCCGATCTGAAAGAAGCCGACGCCGGGGCCCTGCGACAGCTCGCGGTAGCGGTCGTAGAAGTCGGCCATGTACTCGATGCCGGACTTGACGATGGCGGCGCTCACCTCCCCCGACTTCACGTAGGAGGCGAAGATGTTCCCGAACGTCGAGTCCTCGTGCCCGGGGACGACGATGGGCAGGTTGGCCCGCGCCGCGGCGAGGAGCCAGCAGGCGTCGGGGTCGCCCTCGTGCTTCTTCTTGTCGATCGCCTGGATGAGCTCGTAGAAGTACTCGTGCCAGAACCGGCGCTCACCCCCCGCCGTTGCGCGCCTCCACATCGGGACGATGATCTTCTCGACGACCCGGAACGCCTCGTCCTCGGGGATGCTGGTATCGGTCACCCGGCGCATGCGGTCGGCGAGGATCTTGGCGTCGTCCTGCTTGCGGAAGTAGCGATAGCCGGGGAAATCCT
>DAIDOU010000322.1 GCA_027458945.1 Acidobacteriota bacterium | reverse complement strand
TGGCACGCGCGCGGGCTCAAGCCCGAGCTCGCCCGCCGCGGCACGCCGGAGATCAACCGCCACTCGGTGCGCAACCGCTTCCTGCTGCGCTGGGCGAACGCCGACTGGCGCTGGCGGCTCGCCTGCTTCCCGTGGTGGCTGGTGCGCGACGCGGCGGTCGTCGCGGCGTGCCTGACCGTCGAGCGCTCGTCGCGGCCCGGTCTCGCCGAGGCGTGGGCGTTGCGCCGGCGCCAGCGCGCCCGCCACCTCGCCAACAGCTCGCGCGCGCTCGTCTCGGGGTGGGCGGCGGCGCGCTGGTTCCTCCCCGGCGGCCGCACCCGGCCGGTGGACGGCTGATGCGGCTCGCGATCATGGGCACGCGCGGCATCCCGGCCCGCTACGGCGGCTTCGAGACGTTCGCCGAGGAGCTGGCGGCACGCCTGGCGGCGGCCGGCCACGAGGTCACCGTCTACACCCGCGCCCACACCGCGGTCCCCGGGGTGGAGCGCCACCGCGGCGCCCGCGTCCGCACCCTCCCCGCGCTGCGCGCCAAGACGTTGGAGACGCTCTCCCACACCTTGCTCTCGAGCCTCGACGCCGGCCGGCGGCGCTACGACGCGGTGCTGCTGTGCAACGCCGCCAACGCGCCGTTCATCCCGCTGCTGCACGCCCGCGGCCTCCCGGTCGCGCTCAACGTCGACGGGCTCGAGCGCAAGCGGCGCAAGTGGGGCGCGCTGGGGCGGGCGTACTATCGCCTCTGTGAGCGGTGGTCGGCGCGCTGGGCGGACGAGGTGGTGACCGACGCCGCCGTGATCCAGCGCTACTACCGGCGCGCGTGGCGGCGCGCCTCGACGATGATTCCGTACGGCGGCGACCTGCCGTACCCGGCGGGCGACGCGGCGCTGCGCCGCCTCGATCTGACCGACGGAGGCTACCTTCTCTACGTGTCCCGCTTCGAGCCCGAGAACAACCCCGACCGCGTCGTCGCCGCCTACCGCGACGTTCCCGGCGACGCCCCGCTCGTCCTCGTCGGCGGCGCCCCGTACGCGCACGAGCTCACCCGCCGCGTCCGCCGCCTCGCCGAGGCCGACCCGCGCGTCGTGCTCGCCGGTCCGGTGTACGGCGACGAGTACCGCCAGCTCCTCTTCCACGCCCGCGCCTACATCCACGCCACCGAGGTGGGCGGAACGCACCCGGCGCTCGTAGAAGCGATGGGAGCCGGACGCGTGGTGTTCTTCCTCGACAACATGCCGAACCGCGAGGTCGCGGGGGGCACCGGGGTGGCGTTCACGTTCGCCGCTGGGGGCGGCCTCACCGCGGCGCTCGCCGCGTTCCTCGCGGCGCCGGAGCGCCTCGCCGGGCTGGGGCGCGCCGCCCGCGCTCGCGTGGCGGAGCGCTACCGCTGGGACGACGTCGCCGCCGCCTACGAGCGGTTGCTGGAGGGGATGTGCTCCGCGAGCCGGCGCGCCTGATCGCCTACCGCCGCCTGCTGCTCGACGTCGCCCTCACGGCCGGCAGCTTCCTCCTCGCCCACCAGCTGCGCTCCCACGTCCTGCCGCTGGTGTGGCCGGGGGTGTTCCCCGGCGGCCTGTACCCGCTCGCCGACTACCTGCCGTTGCTCGCGGTGGTGCTGCCGCTGTGGATGCTGCTGCTGGCGGCGCACCGCCTCGCGGCGCCGGGCGAGGTGCTGTCGCTGCGCCGCGAGGCGTTCAAGGAGGTGCGTGTCGCGCTCCTCGGCGTGCTCGTCCTCGCCGCGGCCGGCTACCTGCTGCGCCTCGAGTTCATCTCGCGCCCGTTCCTCCTCCTGTTCGGCCTCATCAACGGCGTCGTGCTGGCCGCCGCGCGCATCCTCGAGCGACGCACCGCCCTCGGCCGCCGCCTCGCCGAAGCGCCGGAGCGGGTCGTGGTCGTCGTCGGCTGCGGCGACGAGGCGGTGGCGGTCGCGCACCAGGTCGCGGCGCACCGCGCCTGGGGCTTGCGCCTGCTCGGGCTGGTGGACGCCGACGGCTGTGCCTCCCCCCAGACCGGCGGCTTCCCGCTCGTCGGCGGCGTCCCCGACCTGTTCGAGAGCCTGGCGCGCGAGGTCGTGGACGAGGTCGTGCTCGCCGTCCCCACCCGGCAGCTCGGCGAGCTCGAGCCGGTGCTGCTGCGCTGCCAGGAGCTCGGCGTGCGCGTGCGGGTCGCGCTGCGGCCGTTCCCGCACCTGCGCCCGCACGTCGAGGTCGAGGCGCTCAACGGCATCCCGCTGCTGACGTTCGCGACCTCCCCGATCGCGCCGTTCGCGCTGTTCGTCAAGCGGGTCATCGACGTGGCCGTCGCGGCGGCGGCGCTGCTGCTGCTCTCGCCGCTGTGGCTGGTCGTCGCCGTTGCCGTGCGCCTCGGCTCGCGCGGCCCGGTGCTCTACCGCCAGGTGCGCTGCGGCCTGCACGGGCGCCGGTTCGTGCTGCTCAAGTTCCGCACCATGGTCGAGAACGCCGACCGCATGCGCGCCGACGTCGAGCACTTGAACGTCATGGACGGCCCGGTGTTCAAGGCGCCGGCCGACCCCCGCGTCACCGGCGTCGGCCGTCTGCTCCGGCGTGCCTCGCTCGACGAGCTGCCGCAACTCGTCAACGTGCTGCGCGGCGACATGGCGCTCGTCGGGCCGCGGCCGCCGATCCCCGAGGAGGTCGAGCAGTACGAGCCATGGCAGCGCCGCCGCCTGGCGATGAAGCCGGGGATCACCTGTTTGTGGCAGGTCTCCGGCCGCTCGAACCTCGACTTCGCCACCTGGATGGAGCTCGACCTCGCCTACATCGACCACTGGTCGTTGTGGCTCGACACCAAGATCATGGTGCTCACCGTGCCGGCGGTGTTTTCGGGGCGGGGGGCGGCGTGAGGCGGACGACGGCCATGCCGGTGCGGACGTTGTTCGTCATCCCCGGCACCCCCCACACCAGCGCGACGCCGTGACCGCGGCGCGGCGCCCCGGCCCAGACCGCGGCGCCGAAGACGAGCAGCCCGAGGCCCAACACCGCCACGACTCGCCGCACCGTCAGCTCGGGGCGGGGGTGGAGCGGCGAGCGCGGCATCCAGTGCCAGCCCGCGAATAGCGCCCCGGCCAGGACCGCGGCGCCGCCGAGCAGCGCGGCCGGCGGGATGGCCCACCCCAGCGCCACCGTCGCGCCGAGCCAGACGAGCGCGGGGGGGAAGAGGTGGACCGCGACGGTCAGCAACCGCCGCCCGCGCCGCGGGCCGCCCGGCTCACCCCACAGGTGCGAGGCCAGGCGCGCCACCGCGGGCTGGACCGCGATCGCCCCGAGCAGCGCCGACACCGACTCGAAGAGCGTTGGCGACACGGCCCAGAAGCGCTCGAGTCCGGCCGCCGGACCGTCGGCCGCCCCCAGCCGCGCCGCCCAGCCGAGCCCGAGCAACGCGCTTCCGGCCGCGAGCTGGAACACGACCACCTCCGCCAACCACCCCGGCGGCACCGGCAGCACCGTCGGGGCGAGCACCGCGACGGCCAGCGCGAGCAGCGGCGGCGCCAGCCAGTACAGGAACAGGGCGGCGCGCGAGATCGCGAAGGCGACGCTCGGCTCGTTGACCAGGCCCCACGGGTGGCCGCCGAGTGGCACGGACACGCCGATCCAGCCGCCGCCGGCGATCGCGGTGCCGGCCCCCTGCGCCACGGCGAGCAGCAACCACGCGAGCGGCCAGACGAGCAGCGCGGCGCCCCACGAGAGCGCCACGACGCGCGGCGACAGCGGTGCGAGGCGGTGCATGATCGCTATGATAGAGGCATGGGCAAGCCCACCTGGATCA
>DAIDOU010000321.1 GCA_027458945.1 Acidobacteriota bacterium | reverse complement strand
AAGCCTGGCGCGCGGGCGGGCAAGGCTGCTATCGTTACCGACCGTGAGCGACGTGAGCTGGCTCGAACGGTGGGATGACTTGATCTCCGGCGGCGACGCGGGCGCGGTCGAGGAGTTCTGGATCGCCCGCCTCGAGGAGGGTGTGGGCGACGGCTCCGCCTTCGTCGAGGCGTTGAAGCGGATGCGCTCGGCGGGGAAGAAGACCGTGGCGGCGACGCTGCTCGAGCTGGCTGCGGACCAGGCCAGGACGGAGGGCGCCTGGGAGGCGCGCAAGCGCTTCCTGACCGAGCTGCTCCGCCTCGGGCTCGGGGACGGCGACAAGCTGCGCGCCGGCCTGGTCGAATGCCTGCGCCACGTGTGGGCCGGCCGCCCGTCGCTGGAGAAACTGCTGGCGCACTTCGCCTTGGCCGGCGCGCGCAAGCCGCTCGACACCCTGGCAACGATGGAGACGTGGCTCGCGCACGACGTCGGCGGCGTGTTCGCGATGGCCGGCCGCGGGCCCGGGCGAGTGGTCGAGGTCAACCCCCAGCTCGGCGTGCTGCGCCTCGACTTCGAGCGCGAGAAGCGCGTCCCGATGCCGATCGACGCGGCGGGAAAGTACCTGACGCCCCTGCCCCCCGGCCACGTCCTGCGGCGGCGGCTCGAGGAGCCGGCGGCGCTGGCCGCCGAGGCCGCGAGCGACCCGCAGGGCACGCTGGCGGCGGTGCTCGAGAGCTTCGCCGCACCGATGGCCGTGCCGGAGCTCAAGGCCGCGCTCGCGGGCGTGGTCACCGACGAGCAATGGACGAGCTGGTGGAACCGGGCGAAGAAGAACCCCCGGGTACTCGCCTCGGGGAGCGGCACCCGCGTGCAGTACCGGCTGGCGTCCGGTGCCGGGCCGGAGGACGAGATCCGCGCCGAGTTCCTGCGCGCCCCGCTGGCGGAGCAGCTCGACCTGGCGCGGCGCCACACCGGGCGCAGCCGCGAGCTGGGGGCGTTCTTCGCCGCGGCGCTGCTCGAGCGGGCGGAGGCGGCGGACACCGAGGCGGCGCTCGCGTGGGAAGCGCTGACGCTGGCGGCTCGCAGCGGAGCGCCCGCCGACGCGGTCGAGGCGGCCCGGGCGGCGGTGCTGGCGCGCGTCGGACCGGAGAAGCTGCTGGCCGAGCTTCCCGACGCACAGCAGCGCGAGATCGGGCTCGATTTCGTGCGCGAGCACGATCCGGCCGGCTGGCCCGGGGTGTTCGATTCCTGGCTCGACCACGAGCCCAGCCCAAGGCTCCTCTCGGCGGTTTCCTCGGCGCTCGTCGCGGCGGGGGAGATCGCGCGCGTGCAGTCGTTCCTCGAGCGCAGCCTGCTGCAGCCGGCGCGCCATCCGGCGGCGCTGGTGTGGCTGTGCGAGGAGGACGGCGACGCGCTGCGGCCGCTGCTCGAGGAGCGGCGCGGCGGGGCGTTGCTCGTGCGTCTGGTCGAGCTCGCGGAGCGCAAGGCGTTCAGCCCGTACCGCGCTCGCCTCAAGGCGATCGTGTCGGCCGGAGGCCTCGCCGGGCGCATCGTCGCGGAGCGGCTCACGGTCGACCAGGCGCGGCGAATCGTGCAGATCCTCGAGCACCCGGGCGAGCTCGCCGACGAGCGCAACTGGCTGCGGCGGGCGGTGACCGCGCGTTTCCCCGAGCTGCGCCAGGTGGCGGAGCCGGACGTCGTCCCGGCGCTCCCGGCGACCGTGGCGCGCCTGCAGGCGGAGCTGAAGAACCTGCTCGAGAAGGAGATTCCCGAGACGCTGCGGGCGATCCAGGAGGCGCGCGCCCACGGCGATCTCTCCGAGAACTTCGAGTACCACGCCGCCCGCGCCCGCCAGGAGCTGCTCTCGGCCAAGGCGTCCGAGCTGCAAGGCGACCTCGCCAAGGTGCGGATCATCGACCCCGCCACGGTGGACACCAGCCGCGTTCGGGTCGGCACGCGCGCCTGGTTGCGCTCCGGCGGGGGCGGGGAGCGGCGCGCGGTCGTCATCCTCGGTCCGTACGAGGGCGATCCGGAGAACGGCGTGTTCTCGCACGGCTCCGAGGCGGCGCAGCGGCTGCTCGAGAAGCGGGTCGGCGACGCGGTCACGTTCGACGGCGGGGCGTGGACCGTCGACGGGATCGAGCCCGCGAGCTGAGACTCGGTTCCGGCGCGGTCGCGGTCGCGTCGCGAAAACCGATTGAGATCATGATGATGCGAGGCTCCTTCAGGGTGAGGCTCGGCCCGATGCGGCGGGGGGGTTGACGAGTTTCGCAGTCTTGATTTAGATTACGTCTCATGATCCCGAGCGGCGGCCGCGACACGTTTGTCTTCCCGAGGTGGACGAACTCGTTGAGACCTGTTCTCGCGGTCGTGCTCGTCCTGGTCCCCGCCTACCTCGTCGTGCTGCTCGCCTACGGCGGCTCGCCGCGGACGACCGCGGTCGGCTACCGGCCGCTGCAACCGGTGCCGTTCAGCCACGCCCTGCACGCCGGGAAGCTCGGCATCGATTGCCGCTACTGCCACAACACGGTGGAGGTCGCGGCGCACGCCGCGCTGCCGCCGACGCAGACCTGCATGAACTGCCACGCGCGCATCCGAGCGACGAGCCCGAAGCTGTTGCGGGTGCGCGAGAGCTACGCCACCGGCCTGCCGATCCCGTGGGTGCGGGTGCACGACCTCCCCGACTACGTCTACTTCAACCACTCGGCGCACGTCCGCCAGGGGGTCGGCTGCGTCGAGTGCCACGGGCGCGTCGACACGATGGACGTCGTGACCCAGGTGCACCGCCTCTCGATGGGTTGGTGCCTCGACTGCCACCGCCACCCCGCGCGCCACCTGCGGCCGCCCGACAAGGTGACCGTGATGAACTGGGTGGCTCCCGAGGACCCGGTGACGTACGGCCGCCAGCTGCGCCAGGCCGCCCAGATCAACCCGTCGACCGATTGCTGGACGTGCCACCGATGAGACAGGGCACAGGGCACGGGGCGCCGGGCGCAGCGGCGAGGGGGGGCGCGTGAGTCGGGAGTACTGGCGGAGCCTGGACGAGCTGGCCGACACGCCGGAGTACCGCGCGCTGGTGGAGAAGGAGTTCCCCGGCCTGGCCGAGGACCTGATCTCGCCGCAGACGCGGCGGGCGTTCCTCAAGGTCATGGGCGCCTCGCTCGGCGTCGCCGGCCTCGCCGCCTGCCGCTGGCCGCGGGAGACGATCGTGCCGTTCGCGCACCGCCCGGCCGACCGGATCCCCGGCGTGCCGCAGCAGTACGCCACCGCGATGGAGCTCGGCGGCGCCGCGCTCGGTCTCCTCGTCACCAGCTACGACGGGCGGCCGGTCAAGGTCGAGGGTAACCCGCTGCACCCCGGCAGCCGCGGCGCGGCGAGCGCGCTCGCCCAGGCGAGCCTGCTCGGGCTGTACGACCCGGACCGCAGCAAACAGGTTCTGCGCCGCGACGGCGGCCAGACGCTGGCGTCGGGTTGGGACGAGTTCGCGGCGTTCGCCGGAGCGCACTTCGCCAAGCTGCGCGCGAGCCGCGGCGCCGGCCTCGTCGTGCTGGCGGAGGCGAGCTCGTCGCCCAGCCTGGCGCGGCTGCGCGCCGCGTTCGCGCAGGCGTTCCCGGCGGCGGGGTGGTTCGAGTGGGAGCCGCTCGCCGGCGACCACGGCCGCGCCGCCGCCGCGCGCCTGTTCGGCCAGGCGGTGCGGCCGCAGCTGCGGCTCGACCACGCCGACGTCGTCCTCTGCCTCGACGCCGACCCGCTCGCCTCCCACCCCGATGCGGTCCGCCACGCGCGCGAGTTCGCCGCGCGCCGGCGCGCCGCGGACGGGACGATGAACCGGCTGTTCGCGGTCGGACCCGCGGTCACGCTGACCGCGGCCGCGGCCGATCACCGCCTCGCGGTGCCGGCCGGGCGGGTCGTCGGCGTGGCGGCGAGATTGCTCGTCGAGCTGCGGCGGCTGGGCGTCGCCGTGCCCGGCGCCGACGCGTTCGCCGGTGCCGCCACGGCCGACCCGAGCGAGGCGGCGTTCGCGGCGGCGGCGG
>DAIDOU010000320.1 GCA_027458945.1 Acidobacteriota bacterium | reverse complement strand
CGTCGGCACGGGCGCGGGCGTCGGCGGCGGCGCCGCCTCGGCGGGCGCCGGCGCCGGGGCGCGCAGCAGCTGCACGCCGACGCCGAGCCCGAACGCGACCGCGACCAGCAGCGCGACCGTGCCCACCAGCGCCGCGAGCTGGCGGCCGGTGATGATGATCTCGAAGTAGCGGCTCATCGCGAAGAGTCATCTCCCGGGGCGCATCGCCCGCGCGCAGGGGTTCACTTCGCCTCGGGCTCCGACTTCCCGAAGAACGGCCGGATCATGTCGAGCGGCAGCGGGAAGATGATCGTCGAGTTCTTCTCGGTCGCGATCTCGGTCAGCGTCTGGAGGTAGCGCAGCTGCAGCGTCGCGGGCTGCGAGTTGATGATCGCCGCCGCGTCGGAAAGCCGCTGCGCCGCCTGCGCCTCGCCCTCGGCGTGGATCACCTTGGCGCGCTTCTCGCGTTCCGCCTCGGCCTGCTTGGCCATCGCGCGTTGCATCGTTTCCGGGAGGTCCACCTGCTTGACCTCGACGAGGGCCACCTTGACGCCCCACGGGTCGGTGTGACGGTCGATCACCTCCTGCAGCTTCTGGTTGAGCTTCTCCCTCTCCGCCAGGAGCTCGTCCAACACCACCTCGCCGAGCATCGAGCGCAGCGTCGTCTGGGAGAGCTGCGAGGTGGCGTAGACGTAGTTCTCCACGTCGATGATCGCGTGCACCGGCTGGACGACGCGGAAGTACACGACCGCGTTCACCTTGACCGAGACGTTGTCGCGCGTGATCACGTCCTGCGGCGGGACGTCGAGCACCACCGTGCGCAGGCTCACCTTGACCAGGCGCTGGATCGGCCACAAGACGAAGATGATGCCCGGTCCCTTGGGCTCCTTCTCGACGCGGCCGAGGGTGAAGATCACGGCCCGCTCGTACTCGTTGAGGATGTTGATCCACTTGAAGATCAACACCAGGACCACGAACGCGGCGATGAAGATCCCAATCGGGAACTGCGGTGCCATCTACCCCTCCCCTTCTCCCGGCGCGGGGCCATTCCCGGCCGGCTCCACATCCAGCCTCTTGCCTTCGATCCTCACGATCCGCGCGCGCCCGCCCGCCGCGATCGGCGAGGGCGAGGACGCGTCCCAATACTCCCCGTGCACGAACACCTTGCCGCGCGGCGCGCACGCCGCGACGACGTCGGCGATCTGGCCGACGAGCCCCTCGGCGCCGGTGAGCGGCCGTTCGCGGTGGCTGCGGAGCACGCGCGACAGCAGGAAGATCACGATGCACGCCACCGCCACCGCGGTCGGCAGCACCACGGCGAGCCCCACCCGCATCGCCGGGAACGGCGAGCGTATCAGCATGAGCGAGCCCAACACGAAGCTCACCAGGCCCGCCGTCGTCAGCAGCCCGTAGCTCGCCACCTTCACCTCGAGGACGAAGAAGGCGATCCCGAGCAGGATCAGGAGCACGCCGACGTAGTTCACCGGCAGCACCGAGAGGGCGAACAGCGCGAGCAGCACCGAGACGCCGCCCAGCACGCCGGGCAGCACCGCCCCCGGGTGCGACAGCTCGAAGTAGATCCCCACCATGCCGAGGAGCAGGAGCAGGTAGGCGATGTTCGGATGCGCGATCGCGGAGAGCAGCTTGTCCCCTGCCGTGGGGGCGATCCTCACGATCTCCGGCGCGGAGAGATCGAGCGTTTCGCTGCGCCCGTCGAAGCGTTTGACGGTGCGGCCGTTCAGCCACTTCAGCAGCTCGGCGCGGTCCGTCGCCACGACGTCGATGAGCTTCTTGTCGAGCGCCTCGCGCTCGGTGTACGAGAGCGACTCGCGCACCGCCTTCTCCGCCCACTCGCTCGAGCGCCCGCGCTGGGTCGCCAGCGAGCGGATCAGCGCTGCGGCGTCGTTGGTGACCTTCTCGGCCATCGTCTTGGACAGCTCGGCCCCCTCGCCCGCCACCGGGTGCGCGGCGCCGGCGTTCGTCCCGGGCGCCATCGCCGCCACGTCGGCGGCGACCAGGAGGAAGAAGCCGGCGGATGCCGCCTGCGCCCCGGTCGGCGTCACGTACACCACCACGGGCCGGCGCGCCGAGGTGATCGCCGTGGTCATCTGCCGCAACGAGCTCAGGAGGCCGCCCGGCGTGTTCAGCTCGATGATCGTCACCTCGGCCCCGGTCGAGTCGGCGGTCGCCAGGCCGCGCTCGAGGTAGCGCAGCGAGGCGGGTTGGATCGAATCCGATAGGGTTAGAATCGCCACGCGCTGGCCGGCCGCGCCGCCGGACGCAGACGCCGCCAGGAGGACCAGAGCGAGGACGATGCGCCGGAACACGAGCCCCATCTTAGAGCCGCTGGCGGAGGCCCGCAAGGGACGACTGCGCGTGTCGGAGCTCGCGCTGCTTGCCGCGCTCGCCGTGATGACCGGCATCGCCTGGGGTTACCCCGGCCGCGTCCCGGCTATGGTCTGGTCGTCCTGGCTCACCGTCGGGGCGCTGTTCGCCGTGGCGGCGCTCGCCCTCGGCGAGGGCGGCTCCGGCTGGCGATACTGGGCCCGTGAGCTGCTCCCGGTGCCGCTGGTGCCGTTCATCTTCCTCAACCTCGGCCACCTGATCCCGCTGGTGAACCCGCACATCCGCGACGCGGCCCTGCTTGCGATCGATCGGGCGCTGATCGGCGCGGAGGCGCAGGCGGTCCTCTACACCATCCCGCTCCCCGCCTGGCTCGTGGACGTCCTCACGCTCGCCTACTCCAGCTTCTACGTGCTCGCGGTGGCGCTGTTGCTCACCCTCGGCGCCAGGCGCGACCCGAAGCTGCCGCAGGTGGCGGCCGCGGTCGTGATCACGTTCCTGGTGTCGTACGCGGGGTACTTCGCGGTGCCGGCGTACGGACCGCGCACCACCGTGGCACACCAGCGGTACCAGTCGCTTCCCGGCGTGGTCGGCGACGAGGTCCGGGAGAAACTCGATCAGTGGGAGAAGACCAAGACGGACGCGTTCCCCTCCGGGCACACGATGGTGACGCTCGCGGTGCTGTTCTGCGCCCGCCGCCGCAACCGCACGCTGTACAACATCCTCCTCCCGCTCGGCAGCCTGCTGATCTCCGCCACCGTGCTCCTCACCTACCACTACGTCATCGACGTGGTGGCCGCGATCCCTCTCACCGCGGCCAGCCTCCTGATCGCGGCCTGGCTCGCCGGGCCGGTGCCCCGGCAGGCATCGCCCGCTCCCCGAACCGAAACCGCGCAAGCCGAGTCCTGAGCCGCCCTTCACCTGGTGCGCAGGGCGCGGACCGCCAGCCGGGCGGCGCGCCGGACGTCGCTACGCGGTGGCGTCGGCCCCCCCGCGTAGCGGCAGCGCTCGTGCTCCCGGGCGAGCCACGAGAGCGGCGCGTCCGCGGCCGGGAACTCTGCCGCGACGGCGCGAGCGAACCCCCGGACGGTGGTCCCCGGCGCGGACTCGACGCCGCG
>DAIDOU010000319.1 GCA_027458945.1 Acidobacteriota bacterium | reverse complement strand
TGCTACGCCGAGAACAACGTCCCCGTCGTCGGCCCCGAGCCGATGACGAGGGGGCGCAACATGGCCTGGCTGCGGATCGAGCACTTCGTGCGCGTCGAGGACAACCCGCCGCGCGTCGATCTCCTGCCGATGATGTGCCAGCAGTGCGGCAACGCGCCGTGCGAAACGGTTTGCCCGGTCTATGCGACGTACACCAACCCGGAGGGCCTGAACGCACAGATCTACAACCGGTGCGTCGGCACGCGGTACTGCTCGAACAACTGTCCGTACAAGGTCAGGGTGTTCAACTGGCAGGACCCGGTGTTTCCGAAGCCGCTGAACATGCAACTGAACCCCGACGTCACCGTGCGCTCCAAGGGAGTCATGGAGAAGTGCACGTTCTGCGTGCAACGGATCCGGTTCGGCGAGAACGCCGCGAAGGATGCCGGAAGCCCGGTGAAGGACGGTGCGATCGTCCCGGCGTGTGCGCAGACGTGCCCGGCGCGGGCGATCGTCTTCGGCGACGCCGATGACCCGCAATCGCGGGTCGCGGCGCTGCGCCACGACGGCCGCGCCTACCACGTGCTCGAGGAGGTCAACACGCTTCCTGCGATCACGTACCTGGCGCACGTCAGGGATGAGCAGCCGTGAGCGCGCTCGCCTCGTCCCGCGAGATCCAGGAAAAGGTCCTGGCGACGCAGGGCCGCCCCGGGGTCGTCCACACGCTGCTGATCATCGTGGCGGCCGGCGCGGCCGCGTTCGGAGCGTGGTGTTGGTCGCTCCAGATCCGCTACGGCCTGCAGGTCTCCGGCCTGAACCGGCCGGTGGGCTGGGCGATCTACATCACGAACTTCGTGTTCTGGGTGGGGGTCGCCCACTCCGGGACGCTGATCAGCGCCGTGCTGTTCCTCCTGCGCGCCAAATTCCGCACCGCGGTGTATCGCGTCGCCGAGGTCATGACGGTCTTCGGAGTGATGACGGCGGGGCTGTTCCCCATCATTCACCTCGGGCGCCCATGGTTCGCGTACTGGCTCTTCCCGTACCCGAACGAGAGGCACCTCTGGGTCAACTTCCGTTCCCCCCTAATGTGGGACGTCTTCGCGGTTTCGACGTACTTCATCGTCAGCGCGATCTTCCTCACCGTCGGCATCGTCCCCGACGCTGCGGCGCTGCGCGATGCGACCGACGGCTGGCGGCGGCGGTTCTACGGTCTGTTCGCATTCGGGTGGCGGGGCACCGACGAGGAGTGGCGGCACTACGCCCGCGCCTACCTCTACTTCGCGGCGTTTGCGACCCCCCTCGTCTTCTCGGTGCACAGCGTGGTGTCGTGGGACTTCGCGGTCTCGGTCCTGCCGGGGTGGCACTCGACGATCTTCCCGCCGTACTTCGTGGCGGGCGCGATCTTCTCCGGCGTGGCGCTGGTCGTGACGTTGCTCGTGCCGTTGCGCCGGATCCTGCACCTCGAGTCGCTCATCACGCCGTGGCACCTGGACATGACCTCACGGGTCGTTCTGCTTACCTCTCTCGTGGTGACCTACTCGTACATCCTGGAGTACGTCCTGGCGTTTCATGGCCCTCCGAGCGTCGAGCGGTCGACCCTCGTGTACCGGGCCACCGGTCCGTACGCGCCGCTGTTCTGGACGATGGTGGCGTGCAACTGCATCTTCCCCCTGCTCCTGTTCCTGCGGCAGGTGCGGGCCCGACCGGCGGCGCTGTTGGCGATCTGCGTCCTGGTCAACGTGGGGATGTGGCTCGAGCGCTTCGTCATCATCGTCACCTCGCTGTCGCATGACCGCATCCCGTTCGACTGGACGGGAATCTACCGACCGACGTTCGTGGAGGTCGGGATCACGCTCGGGTCGCTGGGCTGGTTCTTCCTCTGGTTCCTCATCTTCGTCAGGCTCCTCCCGGTGGTGTCGATCTCGGAGATGAAAGAAGCGTCCGCGCATGGAGGCGAAGATGCGGCCTGAAGCCGGCGTGCTGGGGGTGTTCTCGAACCTGGCGCGGGGGGCGCAGGCGATCCGGGCCCTGCGCGCGGCGGGCCACTCCGATGTCCGCATGGCCTCGCCGGCCCCGTTCCCCGAGCTCGTGGAAGCGCTCGAGCGTCCGCGCAGCCGGCTGGACTCGGCCACGCTTTCGGGCGCCCTCCTGGGGGTCTTGGCGGGGTTCGCGCTGTGCATCGGGACGGCGGTCGCGTGGCCGCTCGTCACCGGCGGCAAGGCCATCGTCTCGATCCCGCCGTTCGTGATCATCGCGTTCGAGGTCTCGGTGCTGATCGGCGCCTCCGTCAACCTGGTGGCGCTCGCCGTCACCGCGGGGAGGGGGCGGCGCCGGCGGGCGGTGCCGTTCGACCCGCGCTTCTCCGCCGATCGGATCGGGGTGTTCGTCGTTGGCGACGGCCTCGGAGACGCGGAGACGATCCTCAGGGAGAGCGGCGCGGAGGAGGTGCGTCGTGTGGCGTAGGGCCGGTCTGGCGGTGCTCCTCGCTGCGCTCGCCGGGGCGGGTTGCCGCAACGACTGGCGCACCGACATGTGGTACCAACCATCGCTCCGGCCCGAGGACGCCCCGCGTCCCGCGCCCGATCACTCGGTGCCCCTCGGCGCCGGGCCCGCACTCGCGGACCGCGACGACGCCGAGTCGCTCCGCGACCCGGCGCCGTTCACGCCCGCGTCGATCGCGCACGGGGAGGCGCTCTTCGCGCAGCGCTGCGCCTGTTGCCACGGGCCGGACGGCCACGGCGGCGGGCCGGTTTCCAAGCTCTTTCCGCCGGCCCCCAACCTGGCGTACGTCACGATCAGGGCGCGCAGCGACGGCTATATCTACGGAACGATCACGTTCGGGGGGCGCGCCATGCCGTCCCAGGCCGAGGGGCTCTCGCAGGGCGACCGCTGGGACCTGGTGAACTTCGTCCGCCATCTCCAGGGCGTGACACCGGGAGGAGCGCGGTGACCGGCTCGCTGTTGCGCCGCTGCCGGGCCACGCTCGGTCCCGGAGTCACCCGCCTCGGTGCGGCCGCCGCGGCGGTCGGGCTCGCCGCACTGGTGGCCGGCGTGACGTTCGGGCTCGGGACGGTTTCCCTCGGCACGCTGGCCGCGAGCTGGCTATTCTTTGCCGGGTTGGCGGCCGCGGCTGTCGCGTTCTCCGCCGCCGTCCGCTGCTCGCGGGCGCGCTGGGTGGACGTCGTGTCGCCGGCGGCGGAGGCCGGCGCGGCGTTCTTCCCGTTCGCGCTTGCCCTGCTTGCGGTGCTGCTCGTGTTGGCCGGCTTTTGGATGCCGGCCGCGGCCGGGGTGGGGCGAGTCGTGTGGGCGGAGCGGCTGGTGCGCGATCTGATCGCCTCGGCCTTGCTCTTCGGCGCCGGGCGCCGGTACCTGCGCCGCGCGCGCATCGGCGACGGCTCCGGGGCCACGCCGGCGGCCGTGATCTACCTCGTGCTCTACGCGGCCGTGCTCTCGCTGTGGGCGATCGACCTGGTCATGAGTCTCCACGAGTGGGCGCCGAGCACGGTGATCCCCCCGTACTACTTCATGGGCGCGTTCTTGGCGGCGATTGCGACTGTCGCGCTGGCCGAGTCGGTCGGGCGCGAGGGCCCGGCCAGCGCGGCGACCCGGCAGGACCTCGGCAAGCTGCTGTTCGCGATGGTCGTCATGTGGGGGTACTTGCTCTGGTCCGCCTATCTGCCGGTGTGGTACGCGAACATGCCGGACGAGACCGGCCAACTCCTCGCGCGTTGGCAGGGCGGGTGGAAGGTCATCACGCTGGCGATGCTCGCGGCGGTGCTGGTGTTCCCGTTCTTCTTCCTGCTCCCGGAGCGGACGAAGCGGGGGCGGAAGACTCTCGAGGCCGCCTCGCTCAGCGTTCTCGCCGGTCTGTTCGGCGAGCAGTTCCTGTTGGTCCTGCCTTCGCTGCCGGTCCATCTCGATGCGCCCTCGATCCTGGTCGGCGCCTGCGTCACGATCGGGGTCGCCGGGCTGTTCGTGCTCGCCGCCGGCTCCGCATTTCAGCCCCGGGGAGGGGCGTGGCCGGGGGCGCCCGCGCCTTCCTGGGAGCGGCCCTCCGGCGACCGGGACGGGCGTTCCGCAGCATAGTTGGGCCGCAAGCGCACGGCCAACCGCACTGGAGCTCCGCCGGAGCCGTGGAGCCGCGGGGAAGGTGCATCGTGTCGCCGCTGGAGAAGGGTTGCCGGGCTCGCGCGCCGGTGCGATGATCGGCCGCGATGCCGAGGCGGACATGGGTCCTGATGATCGCAGTGGGTCTGGCGCTCGCGGCGGGCGGGTGTGGGCCGCGGGCGAGCGGCGAGGATGGCTCGCCGATTGACGTGTCGGCACCGCCGGAGCAGACCGCGGTCACCGACCCCGAGCCGATCCGGATCGAAGACGGTGGCTGGACGTTCTCGCTCACGCCGCTGGTGCACTACGTGTTGCGCGGCGTCGTGGTGTCGCGCGAGAACTACCGCTGGGGCTGGAACGCGCGGCTGTCGCCGTGCGACGTCGCGATGGCGTGGGGCGAGCTGGAGGCGGAGGACGGCTGGCGGCGCCTCGACTGGTCGCAGGACGGGCGCTGGTACTTCTGGCGCTGGCACGGGACGCCGCCGTTTCCGAGCGCGGTCGTGGTCGGGAACTCCTCCAACACCCACATCGTCCCGGCGGACTCGAACCTCGCGCGGGCGGCGCGGTCGCTTTCGGAGGGCGACGTCGCCGAGTTGTCCGGCGAGCTGGTCGCGATCGAGGGCCGCAACGGCGGCGAGACGGTCACGTGGCGGTCGTCGCTCTCGCGCCACGACGTCGGCGACGGCTCGTGCGAGATCCTCTACCTGCGCCGATTGCGGGTGGACGGCAAGGTCTACGAGTAGCGGTCAGGGGGCGACGTTCCAGCCGGCAAACGGCTGCACGCGGCGCACGATCGTCTCCTCGCGGCGCGGTCCGGTCGAGATCACCGCCACCGGAACCCCGAGCAGCTCCTCGAGGCGTTCCACGTAGCGCCGGGCCAGTTCCGGGAG
>DAIDOU010000318.1 GCA_027458945.1 Acidobacteriota bacterium | reverse complement strand
GCTCACGCACGTGGCGGCCGCGGTCGGGTGCCCGACGGTGGCGCTGTTCGGGCCCACCGCCGCGGCGCGGACCGCCCCCGTCGGCGGCGCGCTCATCGTGCACGCGCCGGCCGCGGCCGGGAGCGGGCGTCTCGACCAACTGGACCCGGCCGAGGTCGTGCATGCGGTGTCCGCGGTGCGCTCCGGCGGGTGGGCTGGAGGCGAACCGCGGGGGTTGCGCGTTTGGTCGGGCGACTGTATGATCCCCGGTGCGGGTGGGCCGCTAGCTCAACTGGCAGAGCAAGGGACTCTTAATCCCTAGGTTGTAGGTTCGACTCCTACGCGGCTCACCAAGTCCCGTCCCGCGAAAGTGGCGGAACCGGTAGACGCGCGAGACTTAGGATCTCGTGGGCGTGGCCCATGGGGGTTCGAGTCCCCCCTTTCGCACCAAGCACTTACGATAGTTCAAGGAAGCCGCGAACCAGTCCGGTTCAACCCCGGTTCAACTTCGCCCCCGCTCTGGCACCGCCTTCGGCGATCCCGCCCGAAGGTAATCCAGCCTTACAAGAGGTGCTCGCCGACGCGCCTCAACGCGCCAGGAGGGTCGGTCCAACCTTGCCCAGCAATCTCTACCCGTTCCGAGCCGGGAGGTGAAATGGCGGGTCAGCTGTCGGGGCCGGTCTCAGAGGTCGTCGGGGCGAAGGCCGGTATGACGCGCGATGCGGGCGAGCATACGAGGGCCGATCTCCTCGCCGTCGTGGAAGGCGAAGACGAAATCAGACGAGCCGGGGCGAGTCAGCACGCGGTGCGAGCCGCGCTCCCGCTTGACGCTCCAGCCGATTGCGATGAGGGCCGCAAACACGCGGCGTGCCTTGGTGGCGGGCCACTCGCTCACGCGGCAATGAAGGCGACCTCGAGGGGCGAGGGTGCGGTCTCACCATGCTCGAGACGGTCGGCCAGCACGCGGAGCGCGAGGGCCTCCACTCCGGCAACGGCCTCGTTGCGGGTCGCCCCGTACGCCATGGTGCCAGCCAGCTCGGGCACCTCGGCGATCCAACGCCCGTCCGCCTCGCGCTCCACCTCGACCCGCAGCTTCATGTGGCACATGTTACCACCCAGGCAAGCGTACGGCGCGCGGACAGCGGACGGCGCTCCCGTTCTGCCGGCAGGAGGGGGGAGCAGGCGCCTGCACTTCTCTGCGAGGACTACCTCGAGGTGGCGCTCAGCGATCATGCCCATTGGTGCTGCGCCCCGTCGCGCCAGAATCGCTCCGAAGGGACCATCTGGATGTCGTCATAGGCTGTTTCTAAGGTCCGAGCCAGCCGTTCTCGATCGTAACCAAAGTAGATGGCTCGCATCCAGGCCGGCTGGACTACGGCCTTGAGCGCCAAGACCAGAAGGTAGAGGATGAGGTCGGGCTTCAACGTAGGGGTCAGAAGGACCGTGCCCTTGGAGGTTGCCTCGCTGGTGCCCCTCGTAAACGCCACGTGAGCTACTGCCCAGGGATGGCCGTGGACCACGGCTGAAGCCAGCCGGTAGTGAGCGGGTTTGCCGAACCAGGCTGCAACTAGATCGGTCGCACGAGGCATGCCGGTTCTTTGTGTCCCCCACCTCTTCTCCTTGTCGTCAACGAACGCCAACCTCGTCGCGAGGCCGCCGTCATCGAGCTCGGGATTCCCCGCGATCATGGTTTTCTGGCCCCGCAGGATCGTCTGGTGGAACGCGAGACTCCGCGACATCCGTTCACGCCCGGTGAGTGTCGGATCCAGGATCCAACAACAAATCGACGACACCTCAAGCGCCGATCGAACTAGGGAAAAGGGGGCGATAGGCTGGACCGGGACTGCGAGTATCCGAGTGGCGGCAACCACATGGTCGTTGATCGACTCGAACAGGAGAGAGGTCTGACTCGCAACCGTCAGCGGTACCTCCGGGTCGGCCAAGAGCCGCGCCTCGGCTTCCGCCGGCGACTCGGGATAAGCCGCCTGCCCAAACACGCGAAACAGTTCCCAAAGCTCCCCTACGAGTTTGAGAAGGCGCCTTCGGCAGGCGTCGATATCGACCGTCTTCACGGAGCCCCCACACCGGACCGAGCACGGCGGCGCTTGGCCTGCGCCGCCATAGCGCGCAGCACTTCCTCGCGGTCCCACACAACCTCGCCGATCGCGTCCTGTCCGCGACCCACCAGGCCAGCCCGGCACCAGGAGTACAGGGTCGCCCGGTGGATCCCCGCGAGCTTGCACATCGCGCCCGTGCGCATCCAACGTTGAGGCGCGTCGCGCTCGGCGAGTTGGCGCACCAACCCCGAGAGTACCGCCTGCTCAGCAGCGAGCGCCTGGACGGCCGCGGTCAGACGCTCCAACTCGCTCACGGGGTGGCCTTCGCGGATCCCCGCTCCCATCCCGCCACCGCGCTCGACCACTTCGCCCTTGCGCACGACCTGGCCCTCAGACGGGGATCGTGATGGCCTCACCGCTGCCACGCATCCCATGGTTCTCCTCCTCCTCCGTTAGAAATCGGCTCTCGAGCTGGACGTGCAGACGGTCGCCGCTCTCCATCCGCTCGCGTTTCCGGCCAGTGATACGCCAGACGGCCGGGACGGGGTCGTCGCGCAACACTCGAAGTGCGCTGAGCGTGACGCCGAGGTAGTCGGCCCAGAGGCGCGGTTCATGGTCACGACCTCTGCCGGTGATCTCCCGCAGTTCGTCTTGGAGACGGCGGCAACCTTGGCCCACGAGCAGCCGCTCCCGGATCGTCCCGACGAGTTCACGGGCCCTCGCGATCCTCGTCTCGACCCCCACGTCGTGCGCCACGAACTCGAGGATTTCGGATCGTGGATCGTCGCGGATCCACCGAGCCAGAGCTGCGAGGAGAGCCTTGAACTCGTCGCGACACTCGCCTTCGATGGCGTCTCCGGTCCAGCCCTCAACCGTCAACCCCTGGCCCTCCGTATCAACGACAACGGGCTCCGCTTTCGTGGCCGCTCTCCTGAGTCGCCGGGACAGGGTGAGAAGCCTCGCCCGGATGACTCGTAGCTCGGCGACGGCCGCACCGACCTCAACCCGTGCCGCCTTCATCGCCGCTGAGTCCTCGAACGTTCCCTGAGGAACCGCTGCCATTGCCTCCCCCCTTCCGTGTGCGCCTGACAGGCCGTTCGTGGATGACGCGGCCCTAGACACCGTGTCGGTCGCCTCTTGTTGCCCGGTACACCGTGCGCCAGTCACCACGTCGCTTTCCCTTCCGGGCCGGCGTCGTCGCCACGAGGAGGCCATCGCGCGCCAGGAGCGCAAGCGTCCGCTGTGCCGTCCGCAGCGTGCATGGCACGGTTTGCGCCAGATCGGGCGCCGTCACCCCAGCCCGCCGGGCCGCGAGCCTCACCGCGATCGCGACAGTCGTGTGGAAAGGATTCACAACGCCAATATGCGCCATCGCGTCACGCGTGTCAATAGGGGCTCCGGGACCAGCGTGTCCCGCCCCTTGACAGCCTGCGCCGCCGGGGGGATCGTTTTCACTGGGCCGTTGCTCTGCCCCACCTTAGCGCTTGGGGGCCCGGCTTCACCCGGCGGATTCAAGGTCGACGGGATGGACCGAGGGGACTGCGCCCCCTCCCAGAGCAACCGCTCGTTGTCTGCATCGCCCGGGGCGGCCCGTGGTGTCTCGCTCCCGCCCGCACGACCCCGCCAGCCAATCGATATTCAGGTTGGAGGATTCCTCCCTGTCGGGCACGGGCAACCGCTCCAGCGCGGTCGGCGGCAAGGCTGCTACAGTAATTGCGACCGTGCACCTCAAATCGATTCGGAAGCGGCCGCACCAGGGGGTGCCGCTCGCCAGGCGGCCGGAGGAGGAAACATGCGAGCAACCCCGATCGTTCTCGCGTTGGGAATCGTGATGGCAGCTATCGGCTCCGGCGCCTGCGGCCACATGATCAGGCGCCAATCCTCGGGCGAGTGGCTCCCTGGCAAGCAGTACGCCCCTAACGGTTGCGTCCTCATCCTCAAGGTGGCGGACGGCGTTGAACACGCCGAGGGCGCAGTCGGCGGTTCCGGTGAAGGGTTCCGCGCCGAACTCCGCGAACAGCTGAACCACCACGGCCTTCTCGGGCTGCCGTCGGAGAGTACCTCCGTCAAAGAGGGTTCAGCCGACGCCACCAAGTACGCCTGTGGCTACGTGCTCAAGGCCACGATCACCGAGTGGGAAGAGAACGCAACGGAGTGGTCGGGCAAGGCCGATACCTTCGCGGTCAGCGCCGACCTCTATATGCCAGACGGAACGATCGTCGCCACCGCACGCCACCGTGTCGAGGGCTCGCAGAGCCTTATGCTGGCGCGCACGCCTGACCGGTTCTACCCAGAGGTCGCCGACAGCATCCTCGGCAAGTTCTTCGGCTGGCGACCGACGACCCTGACCCCGCGGTGAGCGCCCGCGCCGCCGGCGCGTGCCCTGTGCGGAGTTCACTCGCTCGACGGCCTCCGATGCTTCATCATCTCCGGCCGCCACGCCTACCCCGTGGAAAACCCCCTCAGATTTGCCCCAGGATCGTCGATAACACGCCACCGAGGGTAGGGATGGCGGCCTCCCATCCGTGGCCGCTCAGAAAGCCAACCAGGCGCGGCCGCCAGGGACCCCGGCAACACGTCGTACTCTGCGGCCTCTTGCCCTTTGGCGGGTGATCACATATCCCGAGGCCTCAATTTCCACGAGACGAGCCCACCAGGGCGCAAACGGCCCGCATAGTCCGGCTCTTCACGCTGGCGCGACTGCCTCAACCGCCACCTGCAGCGCGGGCACTCACGGCAGCCGGCACCATCGGTGCCTCCTCGCTGAGAGCCGCAAGGACGCTCCTCAGGGCCTCTGGATGCTTCCGCAAGGCCTCCGAAATCCTATGCTGCAATGCCAGCCACGCCGGCGACTTCGCGATTTGCTCTTCGTCGATCTCTGGCGGCCTCGCTCCGTCGCCGGCCTGCTTCACGAGGATCGTGAGCCACTGTTGGAGCCTTTCCAGCCGGCCCACGGCCGCGAGCACCAGCTTTCGAGGATCCGTCACCGACCAGCGAAGCGCCTGCGGTTCGAGGCCGGCGGCCTGCACGCGGCGCAGCAGCTCGTCAAGCGGCGCCTGGCGCGTTGCGAGGATCTCCGTACCGTCGCTCCGCTCGCCGACGGGTTCCAGATAGACCACCTCGACTTCATGGGCCCGAGGGTTGAGCGTGTACCGATCGGGCCGCGTGGGGTCGGTCAGGAACTCGTCGCAGGCGTCGAAGAGCTTGTTGACGCGCTCGAAGCAACGGCACAACTCGGCATAGACGTCGATCGCGTCAAGGCCCTGAGCCGTCGCCTCACGCCCGACCGCTGCCTCGACCTGGCGTGCCGTCTTCGCGAGCATCCGCCCGAGGTGCTGGCGCTTGTGGTTCTGGAGTGCGTCCTTGCCGACCCCGAACCGCTCCGCGATCGCCCGCAGTGCCAAGCCCTCGACGAGAGCTTTGTCGATGTCGGCCCTCGAGGCGTGATTGCACACGGTGCAAGGTCGAGCCATCTTTCCCTCACATCACCAAGCCGGGTTCACGGGCCGGGCCGCGCGCGGCGAGGAGCACTTTCAGTGCGTCGGCCCGTGCGTTAAATCCTCGGTTGTAGCGCTCAAACCTCCACACCAATGTCTCGGCGTCCGTGGTTGAGTGATAGCACCGGGCCTCCGGGTGTTCGCGGCCCAGGGCACGCTGGAGCAACTCGTTGAGCGGTGCTCGGCGTACCGCCCGAAGTGGCGTCCCGTCCGGCTCGTGCCCCACCACCTCCGCCAGGTAGGCTACCTGAGTCGCGCCGGGGATCGGGCCGGGGTGGAGGTGGCCGATGACGGCTTCGAGCTCCTCGAGGAGTTTGTTTCCTCGTTTGACATACCTACAGAGCTCGGACTCCGCCAGCGCGAGAGAAGGGTGCCGTCGCCTATGGCTGCGGAGCGAAGCCCGGCTGACGGCAAACTGCGCCGCAACCTCCGAGAGTGGTCGCCCGACCACCAAGGCCTCTTCGATCGCCGCCGCTGATCGGTGGCGGCACACGGCACACCTCCGCGGCGTGGCCTGCGCCTTGCGTACTGTGTCCTTCGCCTTCATCTGAGCGCCCCCTCGCGATTGACCTTCGCGTCGTGGATCCGTTCGAGCAGCTCGTCGTCGCTCCGGCCCATTGCCCGCCAGCGTGCGAGCAGCATCCGTGCCGTGTTCGGTGTCTTGTCCTCGATCGGGTCGAGCGGAAAGTGCTCGCGGCCTTTGCGGTCCGTCCCGTGGCTGAGGTAGACGATGTGGGCAAGGCGCCGGGCGAGGGCGTCAGGGTCGTACTTGCCCACCTGACGCTCGACGATCGTTGCGGCGGGTGCCTGGCGAACCAGGAAGTCCCACAACGGTCGGACACTGGCCGTTCTGGCGCCTTTCACGACCGCGTCGACGAAGCCTTCAAGGACGTCCGCCTGCGGCGGCCCGAACAGGGTGCCAAGAAAGCTGAAACCGTACCTGCCCGACACCGAGAGGGAGTACTGGAGGCGGGAGAGCATCCCAAACGCCCCACCCTGGAACATTGCGTTGAGCAGCTTTGCGGCGAAGCTCTTGTCCTCGCTCTCGCGGTCCTTGAGCCAGTTGTTGGCGGCGGTCACCGCTGCCCCCGCGACTGGGGAGTAGAACAACAACGCAAGCAGGGGACGCACGTTGCCCTCTCCAGCCTCCTGAACCGCGTAGACCAGCGTTCGCCCCATCTTCCGCTGCCATGTCGAGTAGGCCACCAGGTACCGTGCGATCGGGTGTGAGACGAATCGGGAACGGCCTGCCGGCGTCTCGCCGACCGCGTTTACCTGCTCGATCGCCTTCATGGCGTAACGTGCGACGTCGAGATCCGTGGGGCCCTTCTCTACCATCCGCTCGACGTCCTCGTGCGAGAATCCCGCCTCGCGTTCGAGGTACCGGCGCGCCGCCCCTTCATCCTGACCCCAGAGGTGCCTGAGTGAGCCAGTGTCGCCGCCACGGATGGCGTCGAGGCGTTCAGCCAGATCCCGCACCGCGGCGAACGCCGTCGCCTGGTTGATCTTCGCGTTCACCAACTCGAACCCCAGGCCCTTGAGAATGCCGCGGGTTGCCTTGCCCACACGCCCTTCGAGGTCTTCGGTGACGGCGAAGTTGCGAGCGACCTCGCTGTTGAGGTCGGCGATCATCCGGAGGCCGCGTTCGCCCTCGCCGAAGATCCTGTGCGTCGCCGCGTGCCACATGCCTTCGGCGCCGTTCTTCATCCCGTAACGCGTGAAGATGGGATGCCAACCGCCGAAGAGGTTCGACACGGTCGCACCCGTGAGGTTCAGCCCCGCGGTGACGGAGTTGAGGAGGTTGAGAGCTTTCCCCGACCTCCCGCCCGAAAGGGCATCGTCTTGCTCCCGGGCGCCCTGCAAGCGGTTCCACATCCGGACAACGAAGTCCTGTGCCTCTTCGGGTTTCGCACCTGCACCGATGAGCCGTTGCACCACTTCCGTGAGGTAGGTGCGTTCCTCAGCACCGGCGCGGCCGAACTCCTCGATCAAGGCGAGCCGGCGGGTGAAGCTGTTCACGTGCTCGAACAGCACCGAGGGATCGGTCTCGATCAGCTTGTAGGTCTTGCCGTTCGCGGAGATCGTCCAAGGTGCGTTCTCCATCAGCCGGCGGTACTCGAGGGAGCCCTGCCGCTTGATGGCGAACTTCGGACCCGCCAGTTTCCAGATCTGGTCAACAGGCTTGCCCTTCATCCGCGCGTAGTCGGCCATCGCCAGGTACAGCGGTCCGCTCATTCTGGTGAGTGCCTCGAAGGCCTCCTCGGTGGCGATGTGCGGCACGTACGTCTCGGGGTCGTGCTTCCGGAAGAGCGCCGGTTCCTCGTGTTTCCAGTCGCCCAGCGTCTCAACTTCGTCCTCTTCCGCCTTCTCCCCGAGCCACGTCTCTGCCTTGCGCCACGCGTCGGCAAACGCCTGCACGCGCGCGTTGAGCATGGGCTTGCGTTCTTCGAACGCCTGCATGAAATGTTTCTTCACCCACGCCTTGTCCAAGTGCTTGAGTGCCCGGTACGCGACCACCATCGCGTCACGCTGGACCGTAGCCCAGTGGCGACCTTTCGCCGCTGCCCGCTCCTGACGCTGGTAGAACTCCTCGCCGACCCTGCCAGCTTCCCCGCGCAGGAACATCTCACCCGTTTTCCCCATCTCAACGGCCATGCGGGCCGCTCGGGCAGTCCCGCGGCCGAAGCGTTTCGCGATCTCCGCGAAACCGCTGTTGTCGGGCCGTCCGGTGATGAGGGGTTCACGGCCCGCAGCGAGCGGCGGCGCGAAGTCGTAGGGGTGCGGCCCGAGCACCTTGGCCGTCTTGCCGGTCATGTTGGGCCGGCCCGCCATCCGGGCCCGCGCCTCATCGGACTCGAACAGGTCGCGCTGGTCGCCGCCCGGCGGCACGCCCGGGGCGGCCTCGCGTTCCTGGCGGTCGGCCTCGAGGCGCAGCTCCTCGTCGCGGCGCGCCCGTGCCTCATCCGGCGCCCAGAGATCGCGCTTCGCCGCTTCGTGGCCCTCGAGCTTGTTGAGGAGGACCTCCCGCTGTGCGGGGGTCAGCGCGGCGATCGCCTCATCCGTCACGCCCACGGCGCGCGCCCGCCGGCGCATCGCCTCGTCCGGGGCCGGTCCCTCCGGCCTCCGCCGGCGGGAGAACAGCGCTTGCCCTTCGCCGAGAACCGACTCCCGCATGGCCGGAGTGATGTCAATGGAGTGAACGACGACGCCCCTCATCTTCGCGCCGTAGGTTCGGGCGATCTCCTGAGCCTCTTCCCGCGAATGCGCTTTTCTCACCCTGCGCCGGGTTTCCTTGTCGAACACCTCCCACCCGGTAGCTGTGTCGTAGCGCACCTCATACTTCTCTAGGCCGGGTGCGTTCGAAACCGGGATCTCCGCCTCCCCAACCCTCGCGCCCCACCTCTTCACGATCTTGTTGACCGTGGAGGGAAGGATCGCGTCGTAGAACCCGCGCATCCCCTCCCCGCCGACCTTCAGGTCGAGGCCGGAAATCTCGCGCCGCCGGACGCCAAGACCTGCGTGGTCCGCCGCGCGCGCCTCCCTCTCAAACAGCTTTCGCGCCGCGTCCTTGCCGATGTAGTTCTCCACTTCCCCGGGCTCGACCCTCTCGCTGATGACTTCCCTCCCTTGACTATCAACCGCCGTCAGCACGCCCGACTTTGGCGGCCCTTGCAGATCAGGAAGCCCCCGGCCACCAGTTGAGTTGTCGTCGAAGGTGACTCTGGCGATTTGCTTCGAGAGGTCGTACCGCTCTGCCTGCTGCTCGCCCGTCGTCCAGGCGACGCGGTCGTACCCGTTCTCCGCGGCGTAGCGCAGGACGCGCTTGAACGCGAACTCTGGCCACGTCTTCTTGAACGGAGCGTTGGGGATGCGGCCGCCGTAGATGTTGCGATCGGGGCCCTGCCCGTTGAGAAACTCGATCGCCCGCTGGCTTGCCTCTTCCGGCGTCTTCCCTTGGTCGATCGCCTCACCGGAAGCCGCTCTCACCACGTACCCGCCAACCTCGCCCTCAGTCACTGGCTCGACCCGGTATCCTTGCGGCAAGGCGGTCATCCGGTAGCCCCGCTCGCGGCCCTGTTGGTGCCAGTCGCTTTGAATCTCCTCGACGAACAACACCCGCTTCCCGTCCTTGTCGACCCGATCGGTGAACCGAACGTGCGCGAGGACGTTTGGCTCGTCCCAGTGGGGGGAGCGGTACGACTGCCCGCGATCCGCGAGTACCGCCTCAATGTGCGCGTTGGCCTCTGGTTCGACCCCGAGCGCCCTTGCCTTGGCGAGAACACCCTTCGCCTGTGGTTCAAGATCGTCCCGGTGCCAGTGCTCATTGCCCCACGCGCGCTCGAGGTTGTCGGCCTCCCGCTCGGCATCGAACCGTCCCACACCGGCGCGCTCCAGCGCTTTCACCAGGTCAGCCCGGGTCCCCTTCGATTCTCCGGCGCGCGGCATCGTCAACAGCAGCTCGCGGTAGCGTTCCCCGCCCGGTAGCGTGTACCCCCCGAACTTGGCTTGCCCACTCTTCACAGGGGCGTAGTTCCGCGTCTCGAGATCCTCGATCCTGTTCCACTCGGCGGCCGAGAGCCGTCCGCCGAGGTGATGCTCACGCCAGTGGAGGGCCGCCAGCTCCTGCCGCTCCTCGGGGGACAGCAGCGACGTCGTCCCCTGGGGGCCCTTCCAGACTTCGTGTACCTCAACCTGGTTGCCCCGGACGTGGTCGAGCACCTCGGTCTTCGTCACCTTCGGATGCCCGGCGAGGTAGCCCTCGAGGTCGGACCACTCGACCTCCTCCGGCTTCACCCCGGCCGAGCGCAGGATGCCCCTCACCTGGTCGGCCGACGCCGAGGCCGGCATCCGTTCCTCGATCGCGCGCTCGAGCTTCGAGTACCAGATCGGAGCGGGTTCTTCGGTGTTGCGCCACCGCGAGAAACCCACATCTTCGCCGGGTCCCTTGACACGCGGCCCTTCCGGAGCGATGTTCTCTGTAGAGCTGTTGCTCTGGCCCGAGAATGCGCCAGGGGATCCGGTAAACTCCGGCGTGGTCAACTCCGCCGGTGAGGGTCGAACGCCTCGCGCGCGCTCCCAGAGCAACGGCTTGTTCTTCAGGAACGTGCGGTTGCTGACGAATGCCGTCCTTACCGACCAGTAATCGCCCGTGAAATCCGGAGCCAGCTCCACGTACGCAACCGAGGTTCCAGGCGTCCGCTTGGCGAGGATCAACCGCCCCTCCGGTCCTCGGTAGATCTCGTCGTAGCTGTCCGCGACCTCCCGCACGAACCGCCGACGTCCGAACCGGCCCCGGTAGCCCGCTTCCGCGAGTTGCACCCGGTGCCGCTCGTCGATGTGCGAATCGGCCTCGCGTGGCAGGCGAATCGGCCCGGCGGAGCGGCCAACCTCCCGCGCCGCATCCTCCCCGATCTCACCGAGATTCCGACTGCCGGAGGCCGCCGCGACAAACCGGTCCGGTTCGGCCGGCTCTGGCCATTCCCGCCGGCGCCGGCGCGAGAACCCCGCCTCCGGCTCCCCGGAGACAGTTCGGGCCGCCTCGCCGATGGCAGGCGCTCCCTTGCTCTCGGCGGCGCGCTGTGCGTGCAGGCGTTCCAGGAGTGGTGGTCGCTCGGCGGCGGCACGCGCTACCTCGCCCTCGCCCGCGCGCCCCGCACGCAGGCGTTGCAGGAAGCCGGGCGTTTCTGCACCCCCGGCCGCCCCAACGACCCTGTCCTGGTTCCCGCCGGCGCGCAACGCAAACAGCGACCTCTCAGTCTCGGGCGTGAGCGGCGCGTAGGCATCGAAACCGCGGGCCTGGGCTTCCGTCTCGATGTCGCCGGCCTCGGCATCGGTAAGGTCGTTGAACGGCTTTCGGTACAGCTCCTCCGCCAGGGCATCACCAACGCGCCTCTCGCCCGTCGGAGGGGATCCCGCCCGGGTGCCCGCGCGCCGCGCGCGCAGGCGCTCCATGAGCGGTGGCCGTTCGGCGGCCGCCTCGAACTCGGCTCGGGTTCGCGGGATCCCACGCTCCCGCAAGCGGGCTCGCTCGCGGATCTCGGCCAGGATGCGATCGCTCTCGGCCACGCGGCCGGCGTTCAGCGCCTCGTCGTGCACCCGCTCCAGCTCCTGATCGGACGCTCGGCGCAGTTCGCCCGCAGGCAACCTCCGCGAGAACTCCGCCTCGCCGTCCTTGCCCTCGGCCAGGACCTGGTGCATCCGCTCGAGGATCGAACCGCGCTCCATCGCGCGCTCCGCGGCCGCGGTCGGCTCCTCGCGGGCGGGTCCCTTGTACGGCCCAGTGAGGATCCGCTTGAGGTCCTCCATGGTCGCCGTGCCGCGCTTCCAGCCCATGGCATCGTCGACCTCGAGCAGCGCCGTGTCGGCCGGCAGGCTCGACGAGGAGCCGCGCTTGCCGCGGTACGGGAACGGGATCGCCCAGTCCTCCGTCTCGCCCTTGGGTGGCACCAGCTTGTTCCGGAAGCGCTGGCGCAGCCTCCAGACGGGGTCGGCCTCCTTCGCGGCGGCGGTGGAGGCCCGCTCCGCCAGGGCCTCCCGGACGCGGTCGAGGCGCCGGCCCTTGCGCACCTCCGGCGGGGCCGCCTCGCGCTCGTACCGCGCCAGCATGTCGGCGACTTGGTCGCGCAGGCCCTTGAGGTCCCGCACGAACGGCTCGGTCCGGTACTCGGGGAGGATCTCTCGAAGGATGCGGCTGACGATCTCGACGAACCGACTGGCGACCTCCTGGAAGGCCTCCGGGCTCTTCTCCATCAGCCGCTCCCAGAACGCCGGCCGGGTCAGCTGCTCGCCAGTAAAGTCCGCCAGGAACTCCTTCGGAAGGTCCAGGCCTTTGACCCTGCCCGGGTAGCGCTGGCCTCGCCACGCCTTGAGATCGACGCCCTCCCGCACCGCCTCGAGCAGAGGATCCAGCAGCTCCGGCCGCTCGAGCTTGATCGCCTCGATGAGCTCGTGGCCGGCAAGGGTGTGGAGAGGCGCTTCCGAGTCGGTGAAGAACGCGATCCGTGGCCGGCCACCCTTCCGCCGAGGCGGGAGGGTCAGTCCGTTCAGGCCGGAAGGTTCATCGGTGCGAACCAGGAGAGGATCCTCCTGGTGGAAGGCACGGAGGACCTCCCGGGCGGCTTCTAGTTGAGGTCGGAGGGATTCTGTCGGTTCGGCGAAGGCAACCGAGCCATCAGCAACCGGACGGCCTTTTGCGCGGCCGATCGCCTCTTCGATGCCTCGACGATCCCCCTCAGTTCCTCCGCGAACCGCTTGTTCTCCGCGATCGCCGCCGCCTGTTGCTCCGGGGTTGGCGGCTTCGGTGGCACCGGCAGCTTGAGGTTGACGCTGGCCATTTGCTCGTTGCCGTCCTCGTCGATCCAGGTCACGTCCACCGGGGGCCTCCGCGGCCAATGTAGGTTCGGGGGTGCGGGCTCGCAAGGCCGCGGCGGCCGCGGCGCGCTAGAGCGGGACCGGCCGCGGGAGCGGCGCCTCGCCCTCGGCGAGCGGCAGCACACCGATACGGGCCGCCCGGCCGCTCGGCATGCCGGTGGCGCGGTGGTGCCCCAGGGCTCGGGCGCCGGCGTCCCGCAGCTCCTCCATCGCCGTCTTCGCACCAACCTCCGGCGGGGCGGCCGACGCGGCCTCGCGCACCCCGTCGTCGCCCCACGCCCACCTGGTGCGCGCCTCGCCCGCCAGCCAGGCGGGCGCGAGCTGGTGCCGCCACGCCGCCACCTGCGCCACCTCGGCGCTGTTGCGCTTGCTCGCGAGGAAGCCGGCCGCCTCCGCCGCCGTCATGGTGCTGTCCGGTTGCGGTGGCAGGCCAAGCCAACTGAGCTGGCGCTGCTGCACCGGCGTCGGTTCGCCCGTAGCCACCTCGGCCGGCTGGACCGGCACCGGTTCGGCCGGGGGGGCGGCCTTGCGCTGCGCCTTGCGCGCCTGCAGCTCCGCGTCCGCCGCCTTGAACGTCTCGCCATGGGTGCCCGTGAGCGACACCGTGTAGGCCCCGCCCTTGCCGTCCTCGAACCGCTGCTCGCCGAACAGCGCCTCCGCGCGGTCACGCATGGCCGCCGCGCGGTCCGCCGGCACCAGGGCCACGATCTCATCGCCGCCGCGGCGGAAGACGCGCCCGCCGACGCCGTGCTCCTCGGCGGCCTGCTGGACCGCGTCGGCCGCGTCGCGGATCACCTGATCGCCGGCCTCCTGGCTGTGGGTCTTGTTGACCTTGCCGGCGTTGTTGAGGTCGAAGGCGACCACGGCGGTCGCGGGGTCGGCCTCGGCCGTGGGGAGCGCGGCGTTGAGCGCCCGGAGGTTTGCCAGGCCGGTCAGGGCGTCGGTGTTGGCGGCGCGCTCGGCCTCCTGCCGGCGCGTCTCGCCTTCAGGGTAGACCCTCGCGGCGATCGCGGCCCGGGCCCTGTCGAACCGCGACAGCGGTCCCGCAGAGGTCTCGGTGGGCGCGACTGCATCGGCCGGCGCCGCTGCGCGCGCGGGCTGGGCCTCCGCCGCCCGGTTCGCACGAATCCGATCGAGCACCGGCGGGCGCGCGGGCGACGCCCTCATCTCGGCACTCGCCGGGGCGGGGGCGCTCGCGGGCCTCGTCACCTTCGCCCCTTCTGCCGCAAGTTGACCGAGCTCCGCAGGCCGGCCGGATCCGACAAGCCGACGCAGCCTCCACTCCGCGATCAAGGTGTTGCCCTTGCGCATCGCATCCACTACAGGCGCGCTTTGCTCGGCGCTGTAGCCGTGTGCTTTCAGCCCGGTGGCGAGTGCGTCGAGGGCTTCCTGGCCCACGGTCTGCTTGCCGCCGGAGGCGCGCATAATCGCCCCGGTCAGGAACGACGCGCCGAGTTGCGCCGGGTCGCGCTCGCCCTCGACCGCAGCCATTCCGGTGAGGAGCAACCCGTTTCCGATCATCGAGGACACGAAGGGGAGCTTGTTCGCGACGCCCATCAGCTTTCCGGTCGTCGCACCGAGGACGCCGGCGGTCAGAGGGTCGCGGCCCTCGGCCGCAGCCGCCGCAGCATCGGTCAGCGCAAAGCCCGCGACCGGCCCAAGGAACTTCGACGGGCCGGCATACTTCAAGAGAGTCGGCGGGATCGAACCGACGATGCCGGAGGCGATGTCAACGCCCTTTTCGGCGGCTGTCCGTGCCGGCGGCACCTCCGGTGCGGCTGCCAGGATTGGCGGGACGATCGACCTCAGCTGCTCCTGGATCGGCTCCGTGACCTGGGTCTGTCCGAGCTTCATGTAGGGCGGAGGAATCTCCCGTGGGCGAACAAGGTCCGGAAAGAGTGCCGGCGGTGACGGGATTTCAGGTTCACGCGGTTCGGGAGGCGGCACGCTCGGCTTGGCGATCGCCTCCTCGAGAACATCGAATGGATGGGACAACCCGCGTCCGACCGTCGTTGCCGCGCCAGCGAGCCGGTCACCGAGACCGCGCTGCAGCTTCCCGGTGGCGACCTGTTCCGCAAGAGAGACCGCGCCCGCTGGCAGTTTCGCGATATCGGCGGCGCCCTGCATGAAGCTGCGCCCAACGCCTCGCTTCATCCGTTCCAACAGCGGCAGGGGCGGCGCCGCCTCCGCAGGAGGGTCCAATGTCGCGCCTGGCGGTAGTAGGGCGAGCGGGTCTACCACCGTGCGGCCCCGCCCCGTCGCAGGAGGGTCCAACGTGGCGCCCGGTGGTAGTAGGGCGAGCGGGTCAACTACCGTGCGGCCCCGCCCCGTCGACGGCCGGACGATCTCATCGAAGCCCTTCGCCTGCTCCTCTGGCGGCAGGTTACGAAAGTCAGGATCCGCGCCGGCGACCTCGGCAAATCCCTTCCGGCGCTCCTCCTCCGGCAGATCCTTGAACGCGGGGTCGAACAGGAGATCCCAGTTGGCGCCCATCAATCCCTCCCTCACACCTGCACCGGGCACACGAAGCGCACCCTGAGCAGTCCCGCAGCCCGTTGTTTCTCTTCGTCGGGTCGCTTGTCGTAGCGCTGCGTCGTTGCGGGGTCGCTGTGGCCGAGCATCCGCTGCACGACCAGCACGTCAGCCCCAGCGGCAAGTAAGCTCGTCGCGCAGGTCCTCCGGCAGTCGTGCGGGGTGAATGTCTTCACCCCTGCAGCCCATGCGCGCCGAGCGAGCAGCCGGCGGACCGCATCGCCGGTGAGTCGCCGGAACACGATGTGCCCGCCCCTGAGGACCGGCAGGAGCAGCGGCCCCGGCGCCGGCCCCCGGGTCCGCACCCACCAGCGCACCACCGCTCGAAGCTCGTCGCCCAGGAAGGTGATTCGATCCCGTCGCCCCTTGCCGGCGATGACCTTCACGGTGCCGGTGGCGAGATCGAGGTGTTCGAGATCGAGTGCGATCGCCTCTTGACGGCGAAGCCCACAGCCGAAGAGCACCGCCACGGCCGCAGCGTCCCGGGCGCCCGCCGGCGAACGATCCCGGGCGCACGCGGCTAGGAGTGCCTCGATCTCCTCCTCACCGATCGCCCGCCCGCGCGGGAGCGCGGCGGCCCGCACGTTCCGGACCTCGCGGGCGTGCAGGTAGCGCTCAGTGGGCATCAACTCGAGCTGCCAGGCCTCGCGCAAGACGCCACGCAGGGCAGTCAGGACCCGATTCACAGTCGCGGGTGCGAGCCGGCGTGCCAGCAGCACAGCTCGGACAGCCGCAGTCTCGCTGTAGCTGAGGGCCGCCCAGTCGAACCGGTCGATGTTGGGCCGATCGCCGCCGCGGCAGGCGCGCGCGACCGACTCGAGCGCGCATCGCATCGCACGCTGGCTGCCGGGCCCGAGCCGCGCGAGGTAGACGGCCGCGGGGGATGCGGTGTCCCGCGCCGTTAGCGACGCAACAGGCGCCCCCGCCGCCCCGGCCTCGGCATCGGGAGTGCTGGCTCTGCCGGCGTCCGCCTTGTCTGGATTGGCGGGGTTCACGTCTGGAAACGGCACACCAACGGCCCCCGGCGTCACCGCGGGCAGGAGATTCGGGGATCTCCCTGCTACCACGCGGGTTTTCCTCATGTTGGCGGCCTCCGTTCGCCGATGGATCGCTGAGAATTGGATTTCACACGAGGAGTCGCGACCGTCATGGGAGCACTCCCTGCGGGCGCCGCTCCCGCGACATGCTGTCGAGGGTGTAGGCGGCGAAGCGCTCCGCGCAGCTTGAGCAGAGCGCGGCGCCCTCGGCCTTGGGCCCACCACACCCGCAAACCGTGCCGGGCACCGCCTGGGTGCCGGCCTTGGCCGACGAAGCGAAGACTCGCCGGCGCGCCTGCTCCGCACGCTTTTGCTCCCTCTCCAGCCAGCGATGCACGTGGCGCCAGAACCCACGCTTCCCCGGGCTCTTCCGGTCGGTGGCCGAGGCGCCAGCGTTCCAGTCGCGAATCCCTTCGGGTCGGCTGAACTCGCGTAGCACGTCCACCAGGGGGTAGGCGCCCTGCAGCTCGGCGAGACGTCCCTCGTTGAGGCCTACGTACATGCCAGCAGGCCTGAGAGGGATCCACACGAGCCCCCCGGGTCCGGTCGGCGGTGCCTCCGATGCGGCCCAGGTCACCAACGGCGCGCCGACGTCATCGAAGGTCAACGCCGTGAGGGCAGGAGGTGCGGGCGGGGCTGCTTCGCCCGCACTCTTCTCCTGGGTTGCTTCATGGGTTTCTTCCTGTGTTTCTTCTTGGGCTACTTCGTCCCCACCCGGTGTGGGGGTGTCCCCCACGCCGTGGGGGGCGCCCCCCATGCGGTGGGGCGGTGTCCCCCACGCCGTGGTGGGGTTGTCAATCGCATCAGGAGTAGGCCCCCCAATGCCGTGGTGGGGGGTTACACCGTCCGTCGGCGCCCCAGCACCGCCAGCGGTGGCCGCAGCCTCGTAGTCCGCGATTCTCGCGTCCAGTGCCGCGTGATCGACGTGGTAGAGGTTCGTGCGGCCGGGCTTCTCCGACCAGGAAAGCAGGCCCGCCCCTCGAAGGCGGTAGACCACGTTCTTGACGCCGTTGGCGCTGCCGCGGCCCTGCGCGACCTTCAGCCCCGTCTCACGGGCAATCGTCTGGAACGAGGGCCAGCAGTCGCCCTGCCTATTGGCGTGACGAACGAACGCCAGGAACACCAGGCGTTCGAGCGCCCCACCGGGGAAGGCTGGGTGGAGGACAGCGCGCAGCAGATCCCACAGGCCCCCGGGCGCAGCGGAGCCGTTCGGCTTCGCGGCCCGCGAGGCACGTCGAACGTCGCCAGGCGACCCCTCTTCAACATCATCACGGTTCGCCATCGTCAACCACCTCGAGGAGGGCCTGGGTCAATCGGCAGGCCTCTTTCGCGAGCTCATGAGGATCCACGTGCGCGAGTTCGGGGCGCCGGGCCACAACGATCAGGGCAGCGCTCCGGTAGAGGGCCAGCGAGAGTGAGTGCCGAACCACCTGCTCCTCTGTCAGCCCGAGGGCGGCTACCAGCGGATCCCGGATCGAGGCCAACAAACGGCACATCGCCGCGTGGTGCTGGTCAGCTCGAGCCTGCGGGCCGGGGCTGCGCGCGGGGCGCCTGGTGGGTTTCCGACGTCGGTCGCTGTCTCGTGTGCGCCCGGTGAGGGCCGGGCGCGTTTCGTCCGCGGTGCGCATGAGGGGACTCCGCGCTCACGCGGCCGGCGCGATGGTCTGGCGGGTGCGGCGGTCGAGGAAGGCCAGCACGTCCGCTTCGCGGTACCGCACCAGGCGGCCGACCTTCACGAAGGGCAGATCGGTGCGCCCGGTGCACCGCCATGCCGCGAGGGTTGCGGGCCGGCAGGAGAGGGCCTCGGCCGTTTCCAGTTCGGTCAGGAGACGTGGAAGTTGGTTGGTACCCATCGATCCCTCCCGTGAGCCGTCGAGAACTGGCTCACAGGGGCAACGTAGGGCAGGGAATTCGACAGTTGGAGTTCTGTCGAACGCTAGCCACGGGGATCGACGGCGCGGCGCTCGACCGTTCGGACGCTGACTCCGCACCTTCTCGCGGCGCGCCGGCGCAAGTCACAGATGCCTGCATCTGGATCGGCAGCAGCGGCACGATCGAGCGCCAGTTGGATCATCGGCCACCCCGCCGACCTGGCCCGATGGCCGCCGCCGTGGACCTTCACTCCGGTGGCGGCATACCGCTCGGCGAATCTCGCCGGAATCATCGTGAGGAGTGAGCCCTTGAGGTAGCCAAAGCTGAAGACAGCGGCGGTGGTGACGGCAACACCAGCCTCCGGTCCGTAAGTGAGTAGTATCCGCAGCAAACGGACCGTTCTGAGCCCTTCCTCGACATCGATCGCGAGGGCCAGCGCATCGTCCGGAAGGGGATCGGGCTCATGGGATAGTTCCGTCTTGCGGCCCAGCGCCTCACCGACAGTGCAGTTGTGCCTGAAGTGGGGCGGTGAGCATGCCTTCTGCCAGTCCTCAGCTCGCTGGGGATAGAACCTCCTGAGGAGCGCTACGCACATCTCCTGAACCCCAACAACCTCATCGGCAAAGGTCCAATGCTGCCCGAGTTCCGGGAGTTCGCCTGCGTGGCCCATCCGCCACCGTCGCGGTCCGCCACTCGGCCTCATGAGGACGCTCTCCGCCTCGCTGAGGAGTTTCTTAGTCCACGATGGGACAGCCTTCCTCTTCTTCATGGTTTCTCCGCCCCTGGTACGGCTTTCGGGAACGCCAGGACGGCGGCGGGTTCGACCTCGCGGATCCGGTCGGGCCCGGGCAGGCCGGCCTTGAAGTCCTCGGGATCGAGCCCGGCCGCCTGCAGCATCTTCTTCACTGTCCGGTCGCTCGCCTCGAGCGCCGTGCTGAACGTCACCTTGCGATAGACGCCGGTCACCGTTGGGTCGGTGTGTGCCAACAGGTATGCCACCACCGCCGAGTCGACGCCCGCTTCGAGTGCCCATGTCGCGCAGGACCGGCGCAGGTCGTGGGGATGGAGGTCCGCGACGCCCGCGGCTTTGGCGACGCGCGCGAGGGCACCCCTGGGGTCGCGCAGCGGCGAACCCTCGAACCGGCCTGGGAAGACGAATCCTTCCCTCGGCGGATCCCTGCGGGCACGGCGGGCGGTCAGGATGCCAACGGCGGGTGCCGGCAGGGGCGCGAGGTGTTCGCGGCTGCTCTTCATCTCGCTGGCAGGGATGTGCCAGGCCCGCGAAGCCAGGTCGAGCTGTTCCCACCGCACACCCTGTAAGTTGCCGCGCCGCACGCCAAGCATCAACAACAGCGCGGCGAACTCGGCCGTATCGCAGTCATGGTCGGCCAGCACCGACGCCCACCAGCGACGCATCTCGTCCGGGAGCAGGTACCGTCCCCTTGGTGCCTCGTCGTTGCGCCTGACGCCGCGGCAAGGGTTCGGGAGATCCCTGCCGAGGGTGCGACCCCACCATCCGAAGATGGAGGACAGGAGCGCCACCGCCCGGTTGGCGGCGATTGGCCCGCTGTCCTTGGTGATTGTGGCGTGCAGTCGCGCCACCTCGCCACGCGTGACGTTCCAAAGCTTCCTGCTGCCCAACCCAGCCAGATGGCGGTTGTACCGCCAAGCGTCGGATGCTATGCTCTTCCGGCCCGTTGAGGGTCGCTTGTGATGCGCCTCGTACAGTCTCCACACTTCGCCAAGGGTCGGCTCGGCGCGGCGCTCCCGGCGCGCCCCGGCCGGATTCCGTCCTTCGCCGATCTCGTTGTTCAGGGCCGTGGCTCGCCTCCTGGCAGTCTCTGGCGACATGTTGCCAACTGCATCAATGCGGATGCGTTCGGTTCGCCCACCCACCTTCCGGACGAGGTAGTAGCTCTTGGCCCCCATCGGCGTCACCGTGACGCAGAGGCCGGGCACCGCCTTCGGGCCGGAGTCGTACACGTCGTATCGAAGCGGAACCCCGGATGGGTTTGTCTTCAGGCCAGGTCGCAGCAGCTCGAGGCTCTCTTTCGTGAAGGGCAACCGCAGCGTGTCCCCTTGTTCGAGTGCCTCTCTGAGGGCTTCCAACGTGGCCTTGGCTCGCATGGCGTACCTCCTCGGGTTCAACCCCGGTTCAACTTTGCCGATCAATCGCCATCGTTGAACCGCAATGACAATATCGGTTCTTCTGCTTTTGCTGTCAAGGTTTACAGAACACACGAAATCTCGCGCAAACTAGCGCAAGGACGGCCTACCGAGACTTAGGATCTCGTGGGCGTGGCCCATGGGGGTTCGAGTCCCCCCTTTCGCACCATCAGGAGCCAGCATGAACTACGACATCGAACGCACCACCCCGTGCCGGGTCGTCGTGACGGCCACCAGCGGCGCGGAGGACGTGCGCTCCGAGCGCGAGCACCTCATCGCCGAGTGGCAGCGCGGCGCCCGCATCGACGGCTTCCGCAAGGGCAAGGCGCCGCGCGCCCTGGTCGAGCGCCGCTTCGCCGAGCAGATCCGCGAGGACCTCGAGGAGCACCTGACGCGCCGCGCCTGGGACCGGGTGGTGCGGGAGGAGAAGCTGCGGCCCGCGTCGTCTCTGGGCGTCAAGGAGTCGGCGTGGCTCGACTCCGGCGAGTACCGGGTCAAGGCGGAGTTCGAGGTCTACCCGACGGTCGAGCTGCAGCCGCTCGACGGCTTCCGCCCGCCCGAGTTCGCGCTCAACCCGAACGAGGACGAGGTCGCGGGGGCGCTCGAGCAGCTGCGCGAGCGCCAGGCGGCGTGGGAGCCGGTCGTAAGCGGCCCGGCCGAGGACGGGATGCTGGTCGAGGCCGAGGTGGAGGGCTCGTTCCCGGACGGCGGCGGCGAGCCGTTCCACGAGGAGCGCTCGCTGTTCCGGATCGGCGCCGGCGAGGTCTACCCCGAGATCGAGGCGGCGGTGACCGGCGCCGCAGTCGGCGCCGCGGTCGCGGCGGAGCGCACGGTCGGCGAGGAGGGCGGCGAGGCCCGCGCCGGGAAGCGGATCGCCTACACGGTGCGGGTGAAGAGCCTGCGGCGCAAGCGCCTCCCCGAACTCGACGACGCGTTCGCGGTGTCGCTCGGCGTCGCGGACGGCCTCGCCGCGTTGCGCGAGCGCCTGCGCGAGCGGCTGCGCGCCGACAAGCTCGAGCGCCGCCGCGAGGCGTGGCGCGAGGCGCTGGTGACCCACCTGTCCGGGGGCCGTACGCTGGAGCTGCCGGAGACGGTGGTGCGCGACGACACGCGCAAGGAGCTGCTCGAGTTCGTGCAGGCGATGGCGCGCCGCGGCATCGACCCCGACCGCGCCGAGATGGACTGGCCCAAGCTCGAGGAGGAGATGCGCGAGCGCGTGGAGCACCGGCTGCGCGCCGAGCTCCTGCTCGGGGCGCTGGCCGACTCGTTCGGCCTCAGCGTGTCCGCCGAGGAGATCGACCACGAGGTGGAGCGCCAGGCGCAGCGCATCGGCGTGCCGTTCGCCGAGCTGCGCGGTAACCTCGCCAAGGGCGGCGGGCTCGAGCGGGTGGGCGGCGTGCTGCGCCGCGAGCGCGCCGTGGACCAGGCGCTCAAGGCGTTCGTGGACGCGGGGGCATGAGCGGCGCCGGAGACCGGCCCGAGGGCGGGGGCGCCAGAGGGAGTGGCGACGTGCTGATTCCGATGGTCGTCGAGCAGACCAGCCGGGGAGAGCGGGCGTACGACATCTTCTCCCGCCTCCTCAAGGACAACGTGATCTTTCTCGGCGACGCGATCGACGACAGGGAAGCGTCGGTGGTGATCGCCCAGATGCTCTTCCTCGAGGCGGAGAACCCGGAGAAGGACATCTATTTGTACATCAACTCGCCGGGCGGGTCGGTGACCGCCGGCCTGGCGATCTACGACACGATGCAGTACGTCAAGCCCGACGTCGCGACGATCTGCATGGGGCAGTCCGCCTCGATGGCGGCGGTCCTGCTCGCCGGCGGCGCCAAGGGTAAGCGCTTCGCCCTGCCGCACGCGCGGGTGTTGCTGCACCAGCCACTGCTCTACGGCCTCGGCGGCCAGGCGACCGACATCGACATCCACGCCAAGGACATCATCCGGCTGCGGCAGCGCCTCAACGAGATCCTGCAGCAGCACACCGGTCAGCCGCTCGAGCGCATCTTCGCCGACACCGAGCGCGATTTCATCCTCGAGGCGGGCGACGCCCAGGCCTACGGGCTGGTCGACAAGGTGATCGAGCACAGGGAATAGCGGTGGTGCCGGTGCGTTACGGCGGCGGGGTGTAGAATGAATCGTGAGGCCTAAACCATGGTGACGCGCGAGACCTCCTCCGAGCTGCTGCGCTGCAGCTTCTGCAACAAGTCGCAGCGCGAGGTGCGCAAGCTCATCGCGGGCCCGAACGTCTACATCTGCGACGAGTGCGTCGACATCTGCCTCGACATCATCGCCGAGGACCGCGCCCGCGAGGCGCGCGAGTCCCGCCGGTCGCTGCCGAAGCCGGAGGAGATCAAGACGTTCCTCGATTCGTACGTGATCGGGCAGGAGCCCGCCAAGAAGAAGCTCGCGGTCGCGGTGTACAACCACTACCGCCGCATCGACTACCTGTCACACGCGACGCGTCCCGACGTCGAGCTGTCGAAGTCGAATATCCTGCTCATCGGGCCCACCGGGACGGGGAAGACGTTGCTCGCCCAGACGCTCGCCCGCATGCTCGAGGTCCCGTTCACGATCGTGGACGCCACCACGCTGACCGAGGCCGGGTACGTCGGCGAGGACGTGGAGAACATCCTGCTGCGGCTCTACCAGGCGGCCGAGGGCGACCGCGAGCGGACCGAGCGCGGTATCGTGTACATCGACGAGATCGACAAGATCGCGCGCAAGCAGGACTCGCCCTCGATCACCCGCGACGTCTCCGGCGAAGGGGTGCAGCAGGCGCTGCTCAAGATCCTCGAGGGGACGGTGGCCAACGTGCCCCCCCAGGGCGGCCGCAAGCACCCGCACCAGGAGTTCATCCAGATCGACACCACGAACATCCTGTTCATCTGCGGCGGGGCGTTCGTCGGCCTCGACGACATCGTCGCCCGCCGCCTCAACCAGAAGTCGATGGGGTTCCAGGCGCACATCCTCACGCCGGCCGAGCGTTCCTCCAGCGAGCTGCTGTCGCTGATCCATCCCGAGGACCTGATCAAGTTCGGGATGATCCCCGAGTTCGTTGGCCGCGTGCCGGTGGTCGCGAACCTGCACGAGCTGGACCGCGACGCCCTCGTCCGCATCCTGACCGAGCCGAAGAACTCGCTGGTGCGGCAGTACCAGACGATGCTCTCGTTCGAAGGGGTCGAGCTGCGCTTCACCGACGACGCGCTCACCGCGATCGCCGAGGACGCGATCTCGCGCAAGGTCGGCGCCCGCGGTTTGAAGATCATCCTCGAGGAGCTGATGCTCGAGATCATGTACCAGGTCCCCTCCCGCTCCGACGTCACCGAGATCGTGGTCACACGCGAGGTGGTCGAACGGCGGGTCGCGCCGCTCGCCTCGATGCGCAAGGCGGGCTGAAGCCGCAGGCGGCGCGCCGCTCGCCGGTCTTGTCCGATTGTTCTTCCCAGGTTGCTTGAGAGGTCGCCATGAGCGAGTCGAACATGCAAACACTTCCGGTCGTGCCGTTGCGCGACATGGTCGTCTTTCCCCGGATGAAGTCCGCGTTCGTGGTCGGTCGCCCGGCGTCGGTTGCCGCCCTGCAGCGTGCGCTGGCCGAGACCGGCAGCCGCATCTTTTTGGTGGCGCAGCGCGACCCGCAGCAGGATGAGCCGGGGCCGGACGACATCTTCGCCGTCGGCGTCGTCGCCACGATCCTGCAGCACGTGACGTTCCCGAACGGGACGATCAAGGTCGGGGTCGAGGGGGTCGTGCGCGGGCGCTGGACCGCGATGCGCCAGCAGCCGGGCGCCGGGTACGAGGCGGACGTCGAACTGCTCGCCGCGCAGCCGGTGGCCGACCCCAAGGTGAACCGCTACCTCGCCAACCTGACCAACCTGTTCCAGCAGTACGCCCGGCTGTCGCAGCAGATCGGGGCCGAGGGCGTGCTCGGGGAGCTCCGCACCGAGGACCCCGACCTGTTCGCCGACACGCTGGCGGCGGCGCTGCCGGTGGCGACGGCCGAGAAGCAGAAGCTGCTCGAGGTGACGAACCCGCTCGAGCGACTGCAGCAGCTCAACGACCTCCTCGACATGGAGGTCGAGAAGCTGAACATCGACCGGCGGCTGAACGCCAAGGTCAAGAAGCAGATGGAGAAGGCGCAGCGCGAGTACTACCTCTCCGAGAAGATCAAGGCGATCAACGAGGAGCTGGGGCGGACCGACAGCCGCGAGGAGTACGAGGAGCTCGCCAAGAAGATCGACGCCGCCGGGATGCCGAAGGAGGTCAAGGAGAAGGCGCTCTCCGAGCTCAAGCGGCTCGAGGGGATGGCGGCGATGTCGGCCGAGTCCACGGTGTCGCGCAACTACATCGACTGGTTGCTCGCGGTGCCGTGGAAGAAGGCGACACGGGAGATCCGCAACATCGGGCTCGCCGAGAAGGTCCTCGAGGAGGACCACCACGGGTTGGAGAAGGTCAAGGAGCGCATCATCGAGTTCCTGGCGGTGCGCCAGCTCGTCACCAAGACGAAGGGAACGATCCTCTGCTTCGTCGGCCCGCCCGGAGTCGGCAAGACATCGCTCGCCAAGTCGATCGCCCGCGCCACCGGCCGCAAGTTCGTCCGCCTGTCGCTCGGCGGCGTGCGCGACGAGGCCGAGATGCGCGGGCACCGGCGCACCTACATCGGCGCGTTCCCCGGCCAGATCATCCAGATGATGAAGAAGGCGGGGACCGTCAACCCCGTGTTCCTGCTCGATGAGGTGGACAAGCTCGGCGCCGACTTCCGCGGCGACCCCGCCTCGGCGCTGCTCGAGGTGCTCGACCCCGAGCAGAACCACGCCTTCGTCGACCACTACCTCGATGTCGAGTACGACCTCTCGCGGGTGTTCTTCATCGCCACGGCCAACGTGACCCACACGATCCCGCCGGCGTTGCAGGACCGCATGGAGACGATCCATCTCTCGGGCTACACCCACGTCGAGAAGCTACAGATCGCGCAGCGCTTCCTCGTCAAGAAGCAGATCGAGCAGCAGGGCCTGGGCAAGTTCGCGGTCAGCTTCGCGGACGACGCCATCGCGCTGCTGATCGACCGCTATACGCGCGAGGCCGGCGTGCGCAGCCTCGAGCGCGAGATCGCCTCGGTGTGCCGCAAGCTGGCGCGGGAGGTCCTGAAGAAGAAGACCCCGGCCGGCGCCACGATCGCGGTGACCCCGGAGCGGATCGGCGAGCTGCTCGGCAAGCCGCGCTTCCGCATCGCGCGTGCTGGAGAGCACAGCGAGGTCGGGGTCGCCACCGGCCTGGCGTGGACCGAGGTCGGCGGCGAGATCCTCGGCACCGAGGTGAGCCTGATGCGCGGCAAGGGCGCGCTGACGCTCACCGGTCAGCTCGGCGACGTGATGCAGGAGTCGGCGCGCGCCGCGCTCTCGTACGTGCGCGCCCGGGCGGTGCAGCTGCCGCTGCCGGCGGAGTTCTTCGACACCAGGGACATCCACGTGCACGTGCCGGAGGGCGCGATCCCCAAGGACGGCCCCTCGGCCGGGATCACGATGGCGATCGCCCTGCTCTCGGCGGTGGCCGGGGTCCCGGTGCGCCAGGACCTGGCGATGACCGGCGAGATCACGCTGCGCGGCAAGGTGCTGCCGGTCGGCGGGATCAAGGACAAGGTGCTGGCCGCGTTCCGGTCGGGAATCCGCGAGGTGATCCTGCCGGAGGAGAACGAGAAGGACCTGGAGGACATCCCGGAGGACGTGCGCAACGCGATCGTGTTCCACCTCGTCAAGGAGATGGACGAGGTGATCCCGGTGGCGCTCGACGGCGTCCTGCCGGCGGTCGCCCAGGGCGAGGCGGAGCGGAACGGCGCCCCGGCGCCGGAGGCCGTGCCGCACCAGTGAGCCCCGTGAGGATCGCGAGCGTCGAGCTGCGCGCCACGGTCGCGCAACACTCGCAGGGCCCGAACGACGCCCTGCCGCAGGTGGCGTTCGCCGGCCGCTCCAACGTCGGCAAGTCGAGCCTGCTCAACAGCCTGTTCGGGCAGCGGCTGGCGTTGATCTCGAAGACGCCGGGGAAGACCCGGACGCTCAACTACTACCTGGTCAACCAGCAGTGCTACTTCGTCGACCTGCCCGGCTACGGCTTTGCGCGCACCGGACGCGAGCAGCGCCAGAGCTGGGGCACCAACATCACCTCGTACCTGCGCGAGGAGCGGCGTCTGCGGCTGGTGGTCGGCCTCATCGACCCGCGCATCCCGACCTCTCCGCTCGACCTCGACCTCGCGGCGTTCGTGCGCCAGGCAGGGACGCCGCTGCTGCTCGTGATGACGAAGACCGACCGGGTGGGCCGCGGCGCGCTCGCGCAGGCCGCGGCCCGCATCGCGCGCGAGCTCGGCGAAGGCGTGCCGCCGCTCGCGTTCTCGGCGCAAACCGGGGCCGGACACAAGGAGATCCTGAACGCCATCGCGCAGGCGCTGGCGGCGTAGAGTTCAGGGCGAAGAGGGAGTCTCACCATGCCAGAGAGCAAAGTGCAACGCGGTCGTGGCCGGGAGCGGCGGCGCGCCGCCGCCAACCCCGAGGGGCTGCCGGTGGTGCTCGAGGAGGAGGCCCTGGAGGCCGAGGCCGCCGAGACCGAAGGCAAGCAGCGCCTCGACATCCGGACGCTGAAGGACATGTCGATCTCGGAGCTGACGCACGTCGCCCGCGACCTCGAGGTCGAGAACCCCGCCGGGATGCGCAAGCAGGACCTCATCTTCAAGATCCTGCAGGTGCAGACCGAGCGCGAGGGGCTGATC
>DAIDOU010000317.1 GCA_027458945.1 Acidobacteriota bacterium | reverse complement strand
CGGGTGCTCGACTGCAAGGTGCCGTCCTGCCAGGTGATCGCCGCCGACGTGCCGGCGATGGACGACGTGGCGGGGGACGCCTCGCGGCAGCACGTCGCGCGGGTGGAGGCGCAGCTCGAGCGGTTGGAGATCCCGTTCGTGCGCAACCGCCGCCTGGTGCGCGGGCTCGACTACTACCTGCGCACGGTCTTCGAGGTCGTCTCGCCGCAGCTGGGGACCAACGCGGTCCTGTGCGGGGGCGGGCGGTACGACCGCCTGATCGCCGACCTCGGCGGTCCGACGGTACCGGGCGTCGGCTTCGCGATCGGCGAGGACCGCCTGGTCGAGGTGCTGCCGGCGGCCTTCGCCGAGGCGGTGCTGGCGCGCCCGACGGTGTACCTCGTGCCGCTCGGGCCGGCGGCGCAGGAGCGCGTGCTCGAGCTGGCGCGCGCCTGGGTCAGGGATGGCGTGGCGGTCGAGGTCGAGATCACCGGGCGCTCGCTCAAGGCGGCGCTCAAGCGCGCCGACCGCGACGGCGTCCGCATCGTGGCGATGCTCGGCGACGACGAGCTCGCCGGCGGCACCGTCACCGTCCGCGACCTCGCCCTGGCGAGCCAGACGGCGCTGCCGCTGGCGGCGCTGCCCGGCTTCTGGCGCGCGCTGCCGCCGGCCCCGCCGGCGCCGGCGAAACCGTAGCGTTCGGCGCTCCGGCGACCGGCGGACGAGATGCGGCGGTAGAATCCGCGGATGCGCGCACGAGTCCTGCGGCAGCTTCCCGGCACGCTCTATTCCGCCGTCGTGATGGAGTTGTTCGAGCGCCTCGCCTACTACGGGATGGTGCTCGTGCTGGGCATTTACCTGGTCCAGCACATCGGCCTGCGCCCCGACGTCTACGGCACGTTGTACGGGGTATTCACCGGCGCGCTCTATCTGCTGCCGTTGTTCGCCGGGGCGCTGGCGGACCGCTTCGGGTATCGCCCCGCGCTCGTGGTGGCGTTCGCGACCCTCACCGGCGGCTACGTCCTCCTCGGCAGCACCACGCGCATCGGTTTGATCTGTGTCGCGCTCGGGTTGATCGCGGTCGGCGGCTCGATCGTCAAGCCGACGATCTCGGGCACGGTGACGCGCACCACCGAGGAGGGGAGCACGCGGCCGGTCGGCTTCGGCCTGTACTACATGGTCATCAACGCCGGCGGGCTGATCGGGCCGGTGGTCGCGGCCCAGGTCCGCAACCGGACGGAGTTTCGTTACGTGTTCTGGGTCTCCGCGGCCTCCTGCGCGCTGATGCTCGTGCAGGCGCTGGTCGCGTTCCGCGAGCCGGTCGATGCCGAGCAGCGGCGTGGCCGCAGCGTCGGCCGCGTCCTCGCGGACATGGTGCTGGTGCTCGGCAACTGGCGCTTCGTGCTCCTCCTCGTGATCTTCTCGGGGTTCTGGGGCATGATCAACGTCCTGTTCGGCTTCATGCCGCTGCTCGTGGACGCCTTCTCGAACCTGCCCGCCGCCGAGGCGGCGATCGACCGCATCGTGCCGATCACCTCCTGGGCGGGCCACTGGCTCAACCCCGAGGTGTTCGTCTCGCTCGACGCCCTCCTGATCGTGCTGCTGCAGGCGGGGGTGAGCGTGGCCACGCGGCGTTGGCGCACGCT
>DAIDOU010000316.1 GCA_027458945.1 Acidobacteriota bacterium | reverse complement strand
CGACGCGTCGATGATGATGTGGTGCGGTTTGAGCACGCCGGCCCGCTCGGCGTCCTCGATGATGTACTTGACGACGCGGTCTTTCAACGAGCCCGACGGGTTCCAGGCCTCCATCTTCATGAGCACCGTGGCCATCCCCGGCTCGGTCAGGTGGCGCAGGGGGACGAGCGGTGTGTTGCCGATGAGGTCCAGGACGGTGGTTGTGCTCACGCGATCTCCATGCCCGCCCGGTTGCGGTGGCCCGGCGGAACGGGCGAAAGCATACACCACCGCGGAGCGGCCGTGTGTTAGGCTCCGCCGGTGTTGACGGGCTGGCTTGTCAGGACGTTCGTCCCCCGCGCGGACGAGGTCTCGGATCCCCGCACCAGGGAGGCCTACGGTCTGCTCGAGGGGTGGACGAGCGTCGTCATCAACGTGGTGCTGTTCACGGTCAAGCTGGTGCCGGGCCTCATGATCGGCAGCATCACCTTGGTCGCCGACGCGCTGCACTCGCTCGGCGACCTGCTCGGGTCCGCCGTGGTCATCTGGGGGTTCAAGGCCGCGGCGCGGCCCTCCGACGCCGAGCATCCTTTCGGCCACGGCCGGGTCGAGAGCATCGCCACGCTCTTCCTTGGGATCCTCCTGTTCGTCGCATCGTGGGAGATCGGCCAGAACTCCGTGCTGCGCCTGCTCCACCCCAGACCGGTGCACGCGTCCGTGGCGCTGTTGCTGCTGCTGGCCGCGACGCTCCCGCTCAAGGAGTGGCTCGCGCGGCTGGCGCGCGAGCTGGCGGGGAGGATCGGGTCGAGCTCGTTGCAGGGGGACTTCCTCCACCACCGCAGCGACGCCATCGCCACCGGTGTGGTGATCGTCTCGCTGGCGGCGGGAAGGTTCGGGCTGGACTGGGTGGACGGGGTCGGCGGGTTGGCCGTGGCGGGGTTCATCGCGGCGGCGGCGTACGCGCTGGTGCGGGACGCGATCGACCCGCTGATCGGGCAGGCGCCGGCGCCGCAGCTGCTCGCCGAGATCCGCGCGACCGCGACGGCGGTCCCCGGTGTCGAGGGTGTGCACGATGTGGCGGTCCACTGGTACGGCGGCCTGATCGTGACCTCGCTGCACATCGAGGTCTCCGACGCACTCGATATCACCAGCGCGCACGACCTGGCCGACGCGGTGGAGACGGCCCTGACCGGCCGCTTCGCCGGGCAGGCGGTCGTGCACGTGGACCCGGTCAACCGCTCCCACCCCCTCGACCCGGCGATCCGCTCCTTCCTCGCCGAGATGCTGCCCGCGATCGCCGGCGCCCGGGAGTTCGACGGCCTGCGCATCGTCGGACGGGAGCGCCCCTGCTACGTGATCCTCGACCTCAAGGCCGATGCCGACCGCGCGCCGGCCGCCGCCGCCGCAGTTCGCGAAGCGGTGACCGGGCGCTTCCCCGAGGTCGCGAAGGTCGTCGTCAACGTGGCCCCGCGCTTCGTCTACTGAGTCGGCGGCAGGCGCCGGCGGGCGCGGGATCCCGTCGGGAGGCAGTTGACGGCCGGGCGCGCGGTATGCCACCTTGACCGCACGCAAGGGAGGCTCCCGTGCCCGACATCGCACGCATGCAGGAACAGATCAGGGAGGCCGGCGCCGACGGCTGGCTGCTCTACGACTTCCGCAACCGCGACACGATCGCCTACAGCGTCCTCGGACTCGATGCCGGGAAGTTCACGACGCGACGGTGGTTCTACTGGATCCCGGTGCAGGGCGAGCCGGTGCGGATCGTCTCGGCGGTGGAGTCGACCAAGCTCGACGCGCTCCCTGGCGCCAAGCGGGTGTACCTGTCGTGGCGTGAGCTGCACGCGACGCTGCGCGAGGCGCTCGGCTCCGCGACCCGCGTCGCGATGCAGTACTCCCCCGAGGCGAACGTGCCGTACGTCTCGATCGTGGACGCGGGCACGGTCGAGCTGATCCGCTCGTTCGGATACGAGGTCGTGTCCTCGGCGGGGCTCGTGCAAACGTTCCAGGCGTTGCTCGACGACGAGGCGTACCGTTCCCACCTGGACGCCGGCGAGCGCGTGCAGCGCATCAAGGACGAGGCGTTCGCGCTGGTCGGCGCCGAGTTGCGCGCGTCCCGCGCCCTCACGCAGTACGACGTGCAGCAGTTCATCGTCAAGCGGTTCGGCGAGGAGGGGCTCACCTGCATGGGCGAGTTCCCGATCGTGGGGACGAACGAGCAGCCGGCGGACCCGCACTTCGAGCCGACCCCGGAGAACGCGCGGGCGATCGGCAAGGGGGACACGCTCCTCATCGACCTGTGGGCGAAGCTCGACCGGCCGGGCTCCGTCTTCTACGACATCACCTGGTGCGCCTTCGTTGGCGCGAAGCCGCCCGCGAAGTACATCGAGATCTTCAACGTGGTCCGCGACGGCCGCGACGCCGCCCTGGCGTTCGTCCAGGCCCGGTATGCCGCCGGGGAGCCGGTGTACGGCTGGGAGGTGGACGACGCCTGTCGCGCCGTGGTGGAGAAGGCAGGGTACGGGCGGCAGTTCGTCCACCGCACCGGCCACTCGATCGGCGAGGAGGTGCACTGGAGCGGGGTCAACATCGACAACCTCGAAACCCGCGACGACCGCCGACTCGTTCCCGGTGTCTGCTTCTCGATCGAACCGGGCATCTACCTCCCAGGCGAGATGGCGGTGCGCTCCGAGATCAACGTGTTCATCACCCCCGACGGCAGGGTCGATGTCGCGGGCGAGATGCAGAAGCACCTGATCCTGATCGACGTCGGTTGAGCGAGCATGTCCGACGGTGACGAGGTCGAGGTCCTGCGGGTCGAGGGGGCGGTCAACGCCGAACCGGTGCTCGCGGCGCTGCGTGCGAACGGGATCCCGGCGGCCGTGGTCGGCGAAGCGGCGGGCAGGGTGTACGGCCTGACCCTGAACGGCCTCGGGGTCGTGCGGGTCGTGGTGCCCTCCGAGTTCGAACGGCAGGCCCGCGACCTGCTCGAGGCCGGTGAGTTGCATCAGCTCGAGATCCACGAAGGCGAAGAGAGCGGCGGAGAAGGATAGCCAGCCGCGGCACGGCACCTCTGGGGATGGTCGTGGGCCGCGGTTGCGGATGCGGTGCCCCGAGCCCGGCGCCCTGAGCCCGGGCGGGTGGGGGAGGGACGATGGGTTGGTACCTCTGGGTGATCCTGGGCTACCTGTTGGTGCTCACGGTGTTCAACGTCTACCGTTCCAGGCAGGTCAAGACGCAGGACGACTTCATGGTGGCCGGGCGCAAGCTCTCCCTCAC
>DAIDOU010000315.1 GCA_027458945.1 Acidobacteriota bacterium | reverse complement strand
GTACCGCTTGCCGCTCGCGGAAGTGGTTCTCGACTTTTATGATAAGTTGAAGTCCGTGTCGCGCGGCTACGCCTCCCTCGACTACCACTTCGCCGGCTATCGCGAGGGTGACCTGGTCAAGCTCGACCTGCTGGTCAACGGCGAGCCGATCGACGCCCTGGCGCTGATCGTCCACCGCGGCAGCGCCTACGTGAAGGCGCGGGCGTTCGCCTCCAAGCTCAAGGAGATGATCCCGCGGCAGCTGTTCGAGGTGACGATCCAGGCCGCGATCCACAACCGCGTGATCGCCCGCGAGGCGGTCAAGGCGCTGCGCAAGAACGTGCTCGCCAAGTGCTACGGCGGCGACATCACGCGCAAGCGCAAGCTGCTCGAAAAGCAGAAGGAAGGCAAGAAGCGCCTGAAGCGGCTCGGCAAGGTCGAGATCCCGCAGGAGGCGTTCCTCGCCGTCCTCAAGGTGGAGACATGAGTGAAGGGCACGTGGTCCGGGAGTACTACGAGGCGATCCTGGTGGCGGTCATCTTCACGCTGTTCGCGCGCACCTTCGTCGCGCAGGCGTTCAAGATCCCGAGCGGCTCGATGGAGGACAACCTCCTCATCGGCGACCACCTGTTCGTCAACAAGTTCATCTACGCGCCGCACTGGAGCACCCCGCTCGACCGCCTGATGCCGTACCGCAACATCCGCCGCGGTGACGTCGTCGTCTTCAAGTACCCACAGGACCCGGAGCGCGACTTCATCAAGCGCGCGGTCGGGATCCCCGGCGACGCCCTCGAGATGCGCAACAAGGTCCTGTTCATCAACGGCAAGCAGGAGGTCAACCCGTACGCGATCCACAAGGACCCGGTGACCTATCCGAACAGCCCGTTCGTGCCGGAGCAGGCGCGCCTGCGCGACAACTGGGGCCCGGTGACCGTGCCGCCTGGGTTCGTCTTCTGCATGGGCGACAACCGCGACAACTCCTACGACTCGCGCTACTGGGGCCCGGTCCCGCGTGACTACTTCAAGGGGCGGGCGCTGTTCATCTACTGGTCTTACGAGGCGAAGTCGAACTCGCAGGAGTGGCGCGGCTGGGGCGACCGCCTGCGCCAGCTCGCCTCGGTCGCGGTGCACTTCTTCACCCGCACGCGCTGGTCGCGGTCGTTCACCCTCGTGCACTAGAGCGGCCGAGGCCGCTCGCGGCGCCGGGCGGGCGCAGGGGGAGGCGATGAGGATCGGCGCGGTCGGGGAAAGCCTGTGGGAGCGCCTGGCCGTCCGTCTGCGGCTCGGGCCGCGGCCGCTGCTCGAGACGCACGGCACCGTTCTCCTCGCCCGGGCGCTGATGGCCGCGACGCGGGCCGGCGTGTTCGAGGCGCTCGCGGAGGGACCGCTCAGCACGGCCGAGGTCGCGGCGCGTTGCGCCACCGCGGAGCGCGCCACCGCCGCCCTGCTCGCCGTCCTCGAGACGACCCGCTACGTGCGCTCGGCCGGGGGGCGCTACTCGCTGGCGCCCGACGCGCGCCGCTGGCTGCTCGCCGGCTCCCCGAACTCGCTGCGCGACAACGTCCTCTTCCGGTTCGTCGAGTGGGAGTGGATCGGGCAGCTCGACGCCTTCCTCCTCTCCGGCCGGCCGCTCGACATCCACGCCGAGATGTCGGCCGAGCAGTGGGGCGCCTACCAGCGCGGGATGCGCTCGCTCGCCACCGTGCTCGCCCGCGAGGTGGCGTGGCGGACGCCGGTGCCGCGCCGGGCGCGGACGATGCTCGACCTCGGCGGCGGGCACGGCCTCTACTCGGTCGCGCTCTGCCGCCGCCACCGCGC
>DAIDOU010000314.1 GCA_027458945.1 Acidobacteriota bacterium | reverse complement strand
GTGGCGCCGCTGCCGCTGCGCGTCGCCGAGGCGATGCGGGGGCGCATCGCCGAGCAGGAGAGCACCGGCTCCCACCTCTGGGAGCGCTGGCACCAGACCGAGCTCGCGGCACGGGCGCTCGCGGCCGAGCTGGTCGGCTGCCGCGCCGAGGACGTGTCACTCGTGCGCAGCACCTCCGAGGGCCTGTCGCTGATCGCGCAGGGGTTGCCGTGGAAGAAGGGCGAGGCGGTGCTGGTCGGCGAGGAGGAGTTCGCGGCCAACGTCGCCCCCTACCTCGCGCTGCAGCGCCGCGGGGTGGCGGTCCGGCGCTTCCCGACCCCCGCCGGCAAGGTCGAGCTCGACACCGTGCTGCCGCTCCTGGCGCGCCCGGTCAAGCTGCTGGCGCTGTCGTGGGTCGCGTTCCACACCGGGTGGGTGGCGCCGGTCGCCGAGCTGGCGGCCGCGGCCCACGAACGCGGCATCCTCGTCGCCCTCGACGCGATCCAGGGGCTGGGTGTGCTGCCGCAGCGGCTCGACGAGCTCGGCGTCGACGCCCTGGTCGCCGACAGCCACAAGTGGCTCCTCGGCCCCGAGGGGATCGGCGTGATGGTCACCCGGCCGGAGCTGCGCGCGACCCTGACCCCGGTCCTCGCCGGCTGGCTCAACGTGCGCCGCTCCGAGCGCCAGTTCTTCCTGCAGGACCTCGAGTTTCACCGCGACGGGCGGCGCTTCGAGCCGGGCGCCACCCCGACCATCCTGGTGGCCGGGCTCGCCGCCGCGCTCGACCTCCTCAACGAGGTCGGGGCGGCGGAGATCCACGCCCGGGTCACGGCCCACGCCCGCACGCTCACCCAGGCGCTGCTCAAGGTCGGCTGGCGCGTGGGCTCGCCCGGCTCGGCCCATCCGATCGCCGGCATCGTCGCCGCGCGCCACCCGTTCCTCCCCGCCGACGAGATCGCGCGCCGCCTGCGCGAGCGCCAGATCGAGGTGACCGCCCGCCAGGGCTGGGTGCGCTTCTCGCCGCACTTCTACGCCACGACGGGCGAGCTCGAGGCGCTCTCCGTCATCCTCGGAAAACTCTGACCGGCGTAGTACCCTCATCCGGTGGAGAGCGAGCGCGACGTCGACGCCCTGATCATCGGAGCCGGCCCGGCCGGAAGCACGGCCGGCGCCTTGCTCGCGCTCGCCGGCGTCGAGACGCTGATCGTCGAGAGTGAGCCGTTCCCCCGCTTCCACGTCGGCGAGTCGCTCCTCCCGCACACGATCCCGCTGCTCGACCGCCTTGGTGTGCACGAGACCGTCCGCGACCTCCCGCACACGCGCCGGAAGAACGGCGCCAGCTTCGTCACCCACGACGGGTCCCGCCACGTCGCATACTGGTTCGAGGACGCGTTTCCCCCGGCCATCCCGCACGCCTACCAGGTGAGCCGCGACGAGTTCGACGCCGCCCTGCTCGCCAACGCGGTCCGCTGCGGGGCGCAACTGCTCTCCGGTTGGCGCGCCACCGTGCCGCAGTGGGACGGCCGGCGGATCACCGGGGTGCGGCTGCGCGACCCGGAGGGCCGCGAGCAGTTCGTCCGCTGCCGCGTCACCCTCGATGCCTCCGGTCAGGCCTCGTTCCTGGCGAGCCGCATGGGGTGGCGGTTCCCCTACCCGAGGCACCGCAAGAGCGCGGCCGTGGCCCACTTCAAGGGGGCGTGGCTGCCGCCCGGCCGCGAGGCCGGCAACATCACGATCGCCCTCGCCGAGGGGGGCTGGTTCTGGCTCATCCCGTTCGCCGACGACACGGTCTCGGTGGGCGCCGTGCTCGACGTCGAGCGCTGGCGCGACCTCGCGGGCTCACCCGAGAGCGTGTTCCGCACCGCGGTCGAGGCCACCCCCGAGGTGGCGAGACGGCTCGCCTCGGCCACCGCGGTCACGCCGTTCGCGGCGGTGCAGAACTTCTCCTACCGCGTCCTCCAGATCGGCGGCGACGGGTTCTGCTGCCTCGGCGACGCGGCCGGCTTCCTCGACCCGGTCTTCTCGACCGGCGTTTTCCTCGCCACCACTACGGCGGCCGCGGCGGCGCAGGACGTCAGCGAGGCGCTCGCCCGCCACGGCCGCGTCGACGGCGCCGACCTCGGGCCCACCATCGCGCTGACCCGCTCGTTGCACCGGCTGTTCTTCTCGTTCATTCGCGCCTACTACGACCCGCACTTCCTCGCCTTCTTCTTCAACCCGCACGACGCGTTCCGCATCCCCGAGGCGATCGTGTCGCTGCTCGCCGCGGACGTGCTCCGTTCCGGGCGTTGGCGGCGCACCACGCGCTTCCGCGCGCTCCTCGCCCTGGCCCAGGCGCAGCGCTGGAGCGCGCGGCTGGGGCGGCCGATCGTGGCGCCGCTGGCGGTCTCGCCGGCGAGCCGCTCGCGAGGCTGATCCCGCGATGAGCGCCGCCACGCCCACGACCACGGAACGGGACGAGAGCCGCCCCGACCGCCACCTCCTGCGCTGGCTCCTGACCTGGGCGAGGCCGTACCGCCGCCGGATCGCCTCGGCGATCGCCCTCGTTCTCGCCGGCTCCACGCTCCAGGTCGCGGGCCCGCTCATCACCGCCTCGGCGATCGACCTCTACCTCCGCCCCGAGGCCGACAGCAGCGCCCGCGACGTCCTCAAGCTTCTGCAAACGCTCCACCTCCCCAGCGTCGGCTCCGCCGGTCTGACGACGCTGGCCTTCTTCTTCCTCGCCAGCGTGCTCGGCTCCGCGGTCCTGCTCATCCTGCAAGCGCGCACGATGCTGATGACCGGGCAGTTCGTCATGCGCGACCTGCGCAACGCCCTGTTCGCCCATCTGCAGCGGCTCGAGGTGGCGTGGTTCAACCGCACCCCGGCTGGGCGCGTGATCACCCGCCTCACCAACGACGTCGAGGCGCTCAACGAGCTGTTCACCTCGGGCCTGGTCGACATCCTCGCCGACCTCACCCTGCTCGGCGGCATCGCCGCCGTGCTCTTCGCGTTGGACTGGCGCCTCGCCCTGGTCGCGTTCGCGGTGCTGCCGTTCATGGTGCTCCTGTCGGCGTGGTTCCGCAGCCGCGCCCGCTCGATCTACCGCGAGGTCCGCTCGCGCATCGCGGCGATCAACACCCATCTCCAGGAGCACCTCGCCGGGATGTCGGTGATCCAGCTCGCGCGCGCCGAGTCGCGGGCGTCGGCCGCGTTCCGCCAGATCGACGCCGCCCACCGCGACGTCAACATCCGCGGCGTCTTCTACTACGCCGTGTTCTACCCGATGGTCGAGCTGTTGGTGGCGGTCGGCACCGCGATGCTGCTCGTCGCCGGCGGGTTCTGGAGCTACCGCGGCGCCCTCTCGCTCGGCGTGCTGGTCGCCTTCCTGCAGTACGTGCAGCGGTTCTTCCGCCCGATCGGGGACCTGGCGGAGAACTACAACGTGCTGCAGGCCTCGTTCGCCGCCGCCGAGCGGTTGCACACCCTGCTGCGGACCGAACCGGCGATCGTCGATCCCGCGCTCCCCGCCCCCGAGCCGCCGCGCCTGGGCACGTTCGCGCTCGACGGCGTCTGGTTCGCCTACGACGCGGAGCACTGGGTGCTCAAGGACGTCGGCTTCGCCGCGGCTGCGGGCGAGCGGCTCGCGGTCGTCGGCCACACCGGCGCCGGCAAGAGCACCCTCGTCAACCTGATCCTGCGTTTCCACGACGTGCAGCGCGGCGCGGTCCTCGTCGACGGCGTCGACGCGCGGCGCTGGGAGCTCGCGCGCCTGCGGCGGCGGTTCGCGGTCGTGCTGCAGGAGATCGACTGCTTCGCCGGCTCGGTGCGGGAGAACGTCTCCCTCGGGCGGCCCGGGATCGACGACGCGCGCATCCGCTGGGCGTTCGAGCAGGTCGG
>DAIDOU010000313.1 GCA_027458945.1 Acidobacteriota bacterium | reverse complement strand
CGGACCGTGCGTCCGTTGACGAGCGCGCGCACCTCGTGCAGGTTCGGCCGCCACTCACGGCGGGAGACGTTGTGGGCGTGGCTGATCGTGTTGCCGAGCTGACTTCCCTTGCCGCAAACCTCGCAAATCCGGGCCATACATCCTCCCTCCCTCGCGTGAGGGCTGCAAAGTCTACCACCCGACGCCGGGTTTGCCAAGCTCCCAGGCTCATGGCGCGTCCTTGACATTGCAAACGAGCATGGTTACATTAGCGTCAAAAGGATGAGAGCAACACTTCCACCTTAGCGGGGACAGGTAGAAACGTACAGAGGGGGCTAGGAACCGTGCGGCTAGGAAAGAAGAAAGGGATCGTCGGGCTCGACATCGGTTCGTCGGCAATCAAACTCGTCGAGTTGAAGGCCGGCAAGAACGGCAAGTACTCCCTGCTGCACGCCGGTCACGCGCCGCTGTCCCCGGAGGCGATCGTCGAGGGCACCGTCATGGACTCCTCGCTGGTGGTGGAGGTCGCCCAGCGGCTGATCCAGGAGCAGGGTGTCAAGAACCCGGGGTTCGGGGTGTCGCTGTCGGGGATCTCGGTGGCGATCCGCAAGATCTCGGTCCCGGCCATGTCCGAGGCCGAGCTGGCCGAGTCGATCCACTGGGAGGCGGAGCAGTACCTGCCGTTCGACGTCAACGAGGTCAAGCTCGACTACGTCCCGCTCGGCGGCGACGGGGACACGATGGACGTCCTCCTGGTCGCCGCCAAGAAGGACCGGATCGCGGACTACACCGGCATCGTCTCGCAGCTCGGCAAGGTGCCGGCGCTGGTCGACGTCGACGTGTTCGCGCTGCAGAACGCGTACGAACTCAACTACGGGGAGACCGCGGGCAAGGTGCTCGCCCTCGTCAACATCGGCGCCCACATCATGAACGTGAACATCCTGGCGCGCGGCGCCTCGGTGTTCTGGCGCGACATCGTCTTCGGCGGCAACGCCTACACCGAGGCGATCCAGCGCGAGCTGAACCTGACCCGCGAGCAGGCGGAGGCGGTGAAGACCGGCGAGCAGCTCGGCGACCACACCCCGCAGACCATCCTCGGGGTGCTCAACGGCGTGAGCGAGGACCTTGCCGCCGAGCTGCAGAAGACGTTCGAGTTCTTCTACACGACCTCGAGCCACGACCACGTCGAGGAGATCGCCCTCGCTGGCGGCGCGTGCCAGGTGCTCAACCTCGACGGCGTGCTGCGCGAGCGCCTCGGCGCCCGCGTCGAGGTGATGAACCCGTTCCGCGAGATCGCGTACTCGGAGAGCCAGTTCCCGCCCGAGTGGCTGAACCGCCATGCGCCCTCGATGGCCGTCGCCGTGGGCATGGCGTTGCGGACCGCCGGAGACTAATGCCCATGATCAAGATCAACCTCCTCGTCGAAGCGCGGGCCGAGCGGGTCGCGCGCGCGCCGTTGATCGCCTTCGGCGCCGCCAACATGAACAACTACATCATCGTCGGCCTGATCGTCGCCGGGCTCGCGTTCGTCGGCCTGCGCTACTGGAGGCTGTCGTCGAAGCTCTCCGCGATCAAGGCCGAGATCGCCGTCAACCAGCGCGAGTACGAGCGCCTCAAGCCGATCATCGCCGAGGTCGAGAAGTTCAAGAAGCAGAACCTCGAGCTCAAGCACAAGATCCAGGTGATCGAGGACCTCAAGCAGCACCAGTACGGCCCGGTCCGGATCATGGACGAGGTCAGCAAGGCGCTTCCCGACCTGCTCTGGCTGACGAACATGAACGTGAACGGCGACGTGATCCGGCTGCACGGACAGGCGCTCAACGAAAACGCCGTGGCCAACTTCATCTCCAACCTGACCGCGAGCCCGTTCTTCGCGGAGCCGAGCCTGGGCATCATGCAGCAGGACGAAAAGGGCATCTTCACCTTCGACCTCTCATGCCGGTTCAAGAACGTCGCGCGCGAGACGAACCCCGCCTCGCCGCGGCGGAGTTAGGAGGCTTCGCGTCATGGCAGGCCTCGACCTCGACAACAAACCCTGGTACGTCGCGCTGATCATCGGGCTCGTGCTCGCCGCGCTGCTCGTCTTCGCGTCCGAGAACTACATTTTTTCGGACATGCAGAAGGACATCAACCGGAGCACGAGCGATCTGGAGACGCTGCGGAAGAAGGTCACCGAAGGCAAGATCGCCGAGGGCCGCCTACCGCAGTTCCGAGAGGAGTTTGCGCGTCTCGACACCGAGCTGCAGCGCCTCCTCCGCATCCTCCCGACCGCCAAGCAGACCGATGAGCTGATCAAGAAGATCAAGTCGCTGACCGAGCGCGGCAACTTCCGCCTGGTGACGTTCCAGCCGCAGGCGTTCGTCAAGAAGGACTTCTACTCGGAATGGCCGATCAGCGTTCAGCTCGAGGCGAGCTACCACGAGCTCGCGCTTTTCTTCGACCGGCTGTCGCGGTTCTCGCGCATCATCAACATCGACACGCTGTCGATCAGCGCCGACACGCGGCCGCGGTCGGCCTACACGATCAACACCACGTTCGTCATGAAGACGTTCATCTACGACGAGCCGAAGCAAGAAGTGAAACAGGAAGGAGCACGGTGATGAGCAGGGTTGTGCTGGCTGTGCTGGCCTCCCTGGCGGCTGTGCTCGCGTTCGCGCAGCCGCCGCGGCCGACGCCGACGCCGGCGCCACCGGAGACCCCGATCGACACCTCGATGGTCGAGAAGATCCTCAGCGGCGACGAGGCGGTGGAGGCCGGCGGAGGGTTCACGTACGACCCGGCCGGGCGGCGGGATCCGTTCCGCTCCCTGCTGGCGCGCCAGACCAAGGAGGACCAGGGTCAGCGGCCCCCTGGCTTGCGCGGCATGGGCGTCGACGAGATCAAGCTGCAGGGGATCATCAAGCTGCCCGAGGGGTACGTGGCGATGATCCAGGGTACCGACAACATGAGTTATCTGATCCGGCCGGGCACGGTGCTCTGGGACGGCAACGTCGAGCATATCGACGCGGACAAGGTCGTCTTTCGCATGCAGGTGACCGATCCCAAGAGCCTCAAGCCCTATCGCGAAGTCACTCGGACACTTCAGTGATCCTGTGGGGGTTGCGATGATGGCGACAGCTAAGCGCTCGTTGATGGCGGTGGTGGCGGTAGGAGTCCTGATGGGCCTCGTCTTCTCGGGGCCCGCGTCCGCGCAGGACGCGGTCTCGATCCTGGGGATGGCCTGGACCCCGAAGCCGGCGCCGGCGCTGGTAATCAGCGCCTCCGGACCGCTGACGTTCACCAAGGCGCAGCCCGAACCGGGGGTGACGATCCTCGAATTCCCGGAGGCCGTCCTGGCCAAGCCGATGGCCGGGGTCGAGCAGCCGGCCGCGGGTCTCACCCGGGCCGCGCTCGTCGCCGTGAGCGAGGGCGACAAGCACTGGGCCCGCCTGCGGATCGAGTCCGATCCCGCGGCGCGGCTCAGCGTGGCCGCGCTCCCGTCCGGCGTCGAGGTGCGAGTCGCGCGGTCGGCTGCGGCCGACGCGGCGGCCCGGCCGGGTGAGCTCGACGACGTGTTGGCGGTGGCCGACAGCGCCGGCGTGTCCGTGCAGTTGACGGGGCGGGGGCCGTTCGTGGGCAAGACGTTCACCCTCACCAACCCGCCGCGCGTCGTCGTCGACCTCCCCGGCGTGATCAACCGCGTCGCGCATCGTGTCCAGGCGGTGGGCGCCGGCGGGGTCGAGCGCGTGCGCGTGGCGCAACACGCCTCGTCGCCGGAGCCCGTGGTGCGTATCGCGATCGACCTCGAAAAGGCGATGCCGTACCACTTTGAAACGACGTCCCAGGGAGCGATGCTCCGGTTGGGCGGCGCCGCGGCCGTGGCCGCTCCGCAGCCCGTGACCCCGCCGGCGGCGCCCGTGGTCGCCGCGGCCGGGCCCGCGCCGGCCGACTCGCCGTGGACCACGACGCCCGCCGCGATGGCCGAGCAGGCGGCGCCGCCCAGCCGAAGCAGCGCCCCCTGGGACGTCG
>DAIDOU010000312.1 GCA_027458945.1 Acidobacteriota bacterium | reverse complement strand
CGGGCACGCCGAAGCAGGCGGCAAGGACGGGCGTCCGCACCCGGGCGAGGAACTCGGTGACGATCGGAGCCAGGCCGGGATATGCGGCGCTCGCGAAGCGCGCCTCCTCGACGATCGTGAGGCCCTGCCGGCCGCGCTGCGACAGAGCGAGCAGGGTCTTGGTACCGCCGACGTCACCGGCGAGGACGAGCTTCATGGCAGCCTCCGGGTGTGTGTGTCACCAGGTTGATTATCGCTCTCCGGCGGCCGCCCCGGTGTCACCCGAGGCGGCGGTGGAATCGGAGGCGGGCGAGGAGGAGGATCGCGACGCCCATGCCGAGCAGGGTCAACGCCTCGGGCCAGAGCACGGCGAACCCGACCCCCTTGAGGAACACGCCGCGCAGGATCACGAGGTAGTAGCGCAGCGGCACGAGGTAGGTGAGGAACTGAAACAGCTCCGGCATGTTCTGGATCGGGAACGCGAAGCCGGAGAGGAGCATCTGGGGCAGGATGAAAACGAACGCGGTCAGCATCATCGCTTGCTGCTGCGTGTGCGCCATCGTCGAGATGAGCAGGCCGAGACCGAGGGTGCAGAGCATGAACGGCGCGGTGAGAGCCAGCAGCGTCGGCAGCGAGCCGCGCAGCGGCACCTGGAACAGGAACAGGACCACGGGCAGGGCGGTGAGGACCTCGACGGAGCCGACGAGCGCGAAGGGGATCAGCTTGCCGACGATCACCTGCCCGGGCGTCAGCGGGGTGACGAGCAGCTGCTCCATGGTGCCGATCTCGCTCTCGCGCACGAGCGCCATGGCGGTCAGCATCATCGTCATCACCATGATGATCATCGACAGCGTCGCGGGGACCATGTAGTCGCGGCTGATGAGGTCGGGGTTGTACAGAACGACCGGCCGCAGGTCGACGAGCGGGCGGACGCCGGCCGCCGCGGAGGCCTCCTGGAGGACGCCGACGGCGTAGGAGAGCCCGAGCGTGCCGGTCATCGCATCCGAGCCGTCGGCGAGGACCTGAACGCTCCCGGGCCGGCCCGCTGAGCGCTCCGCCGCGAAGCCCGCCGGGATCGTGAGCGCGATCTTGGCGGCGCCGGAGCGTATGAGCTCGTCGAGAGCCGGCTGCGCGTCGACTGCCGCGGTGCGCTTGAAGTAGGTCGAGCGGGTGAAGCCCGCGACCAGCTCGCGGCTGGCCGCGGTGTGGTCGAGGTCGCAGACGGCGAGCTCGACCCTGCGCACGTCGGTGGTGGCGGCGTACCCCAGGATGATGAGCTGGAACACCGGCGCGATGAAGAGGATCGGGAGGATCTTCGGGTCGCGCCGCAGCTGCAGCAGCTCCTTCACCAGGATGTTGAGGAGGGTCCTCATGCCGGCCCCCGGCCGCACCGTCGTGGCGGGCGCGCGGTGCCGCACCACCGACCACGGACCACGGACCAAGGAGCACGTCGCGCCATCACAGGCTCCTCACGGTGCGGACGGTCGCCAGCCCGAGAACGGCCGTACCGTAGGCCACCAAACCGAGCGCCTGGTCCCACCAGACCTCCGGCCCGGCCCCTTTGAGGACGATGGCGCGCAAGGCGACGAGGAAGTAGCGGGCCGGCACGATGTGGGTGATGACCTGCAGCGCTGCCGGCATCGACGAGATCGGGAAGATGAAGCCGGAGAGGAGCAGCGTCGGCAGCATCGAGGAGAGCAGGCCGAGCTGGAACGCGACCTGCTGCGTCTCCGCCAGCGTCGAGATGAAGATCCCCCAGCCGAGGCTGACCGTGAGGAAGAGCAGCATCACGAGCGCCAGCCAGAGGAGCGACCCGCGCACCGGGACCGCGAAGAGCAGATGGGCGAGCAGCAGCGAGGTCGAGGCGGCGACGAACGACACCAGCAGGTAGGGCAGGGTCTTGCCGGCGAGCAGCTCGATCGCGACCAGCGGCGTGGCCCGCAGCGACTCCATCGTGCCACGCTCCTTCTCGCGGACGATCGCAAGGGCGGTGGCGATCACCGCGGTGACCATCATGATGAACGCCAGCAGACCGGGGACCAGGAATCGCACGGAGGCGAGGTCGGGGTTGTACCAGACGATCGGGAGGCCGACGACCGCGCCCTCGGCTCCGCCGGTGCGCGCCTCGGGCGACAGCGAGGCGACGATCTGGCGCGCGTAGGCGAGGATCGTCGTGGCGGTCTGCGAGTCCGAGCCGTCGAGCACGAACTGCAGCTCCGGGCGCCGTCGCGCCGCGAGATCGTCGCCGTACCTGGGCGGGACCACGACGGCCGCCTGCGCGGCGCCCGAGGCGAACATCGGGTCGAGGGCGCGCGCGTCGTGGCCGTAGCCGACCAGGTCGAAGTACCCGCTCTGGAGGAACGCGTCCGTGACGTCGCGGGCGGCGCGGCTTCCGTCCTCGTCCACCACGGCGAGCCGGATGTGCTGCACGTCGAACGAGAGCGCGTAGCCGTAGATGAACAGCAGGAGCACCGGCATGGCGAGCAGGGTGAACGCGGTGCGCGGGTCGCGGCGGAGCTGCAGCAGCTCCTTGAGCGCGATCGCGAGCGTGCGGCGGAGCATCAGGCCGCCCTGCCTTCGGCGCGGGCGATGACGTGGATGAAGACGTCCTCGAGGGAGGGGTCGACCGGCGCGACCGCGGCGCCGTCCCCGTCCACCTCGCGCACGAGCTCGGCGAGGTCGCCGGCCGCGGAGGGCCGGGCCAGCACCACGCGCAGGCGCTCCCCGAACAACGCCACCTCCTCGATCCCGGCCAGGCGCTCGATCGCCACCATCGCCGCGGCCGGGCGGCGGCAGGACACCTCGACGACCGACCCGGCAGGAAAGGTCCGCTTGAGCGCCGGCACGGAGTCGAGCGCGAGCAGGCGGCCGGCGTGCATCAGCGCGACGCGATGGCAGCGCTCGGCCTCGTCCATGTAGTGCGTGGTCACGAACGCCGTCGTGCCGGCGGCGGCGAGCTCGTCGATCAGGTCCCAGAAGCGGCGGCGGGCCTCGGGGTCGACGCCGCCGGTTGGCTCGTCGAGAAAAACGATCGGAGGCCGGTGCAGCAGGGCGGCGACGAGCGCCAGCCGCTGGCGGAAGCCGCCGGGGAGTTCGCGCACGAGCGTCCGGCGCTGCGCCTCGATCGCGGCGGTGGCGAGCGCCCACTCGATCCGCGCCGCGACCGCGGTGCCGAAGAGGCCGTAGGCGCCGCCCCAGAAGCGGAGGTTCTCCTCGACGGTGAGGTCCGAGTAGAGGGAGAAGCGCTGTGACATGTAGCCAATGCGCCGCTTGATCTCGGCGGCTTGCCGCCCGACGTCGAGCCCGAGCACGGTGGCGCTCCCTCCGGTCGGCGCGAGCAGGCCGCAGAGCATGCGGATCGTGGTGGTCTTGCCGGCGCCGTTGGAGCCGAGGAAGCCGAAGATCTCGCCCGGCGACACGGCGAACGAGACACGGTCGACCGCCACGAACGCACCGAACGTGCGACTGAGGCCCTCGGCGAGCACCACCGGAGCGGCGGCGCTCATCGCCCGACCGCCCGCGCCAGAACCGCGCCCGTGATCCACGACGCGCTACGGGCCTCGATCTGCTGCTGCTCGGCCGCGGCGAGCTGAGCCTCGGCGTCGAGGATCTCGACCATCGCGGCGAGGCCCGCGGCGTGCCGCTCGCGGGCCGCGACCTCGCGCTCGACGGCCGCAGCGTGGGCGGCGTCCGCAGCGGCGACCGCGGCGATGGCGCTCTCGAGGTTACGGCGGTCGTTGGCGACCTCGAGCCGGATGGCGCGGAGCAGCTCCTCGCCGTCGTCGGCGGCCGCGCGCCGGTCGAAGCGTCTGGCGGCGGCGTTGGCACGGGTGCGGCCGCCGTCGTACAGCGTCCACGACGCCGAAAGGCCGACACTCCAGGAGTCCCGCCAGCGGTCGCTGGCGGGAAAGTAGCGCTGGTTCGGCCGGTTGTAGTCGACCTCGGCCAGCGCCCCGAGCGCCGGCCGCAGCGGCGCCGCGGCCACCGTCTCGCGGGCCCGCAGCGCCGCGATGTGCGCCGCGGCCGCCGCGAGCTCGGGGCGCCTCGCCAGCGCCTCGGCCTGCAGCTCGGTGAGGGGAGGAGGCTGGCCGGGGAGGGGACCGGCGAGGGTGTCGGCGAGCGCGATCGAGTCGCCCGGTTCGAGGCGCAGCAGCGAGGCGAGGGCGGCGAGGGCGTTGGCGGCGGCGGTGCGGGCCGCGATCACCCCGACGCCGGCGCTGGCCACCTGCTCCCGCGCGGCGAGGACGTCGGCGTTCACCGCCATCCCGGCGGCCAGGAGCGACTCCGTGTCGGCGAGCAGCCGCGCCGCGCGCTGCTGTCGGGCCCGGGACGCGTCCACGGCGGCGGCGGCGCTGACCGCGTGCCAGTACGCGAGCCTCGCCTCGGCGCGCAGGTCGGCCGCGGTCTGCTCGCGGCCGGCGCGGGAGGCCTCGGCTTCGTGGCGGGCCGCCAGCCGGATTCCGTCGATCGCGCCGCCGGAGTAGATCGGCTGCTGCACCCGCAGCGCGGTCCCGTACGCGGTCGTGATGTCCGGGACGAGCACGAGCGGCTGCTGGCCGGGAACGGCGAACGGCAGTCGGAACTCCGGCACCGAGCTCAGGCGCGCGACCGACGCGGCGGCGGTGAGCGACGGCCGGGCGCCGGCGTCGGCGGCGGCGACG
>DAIDOU010000311.1 GCA_027458945.1 Acidobacteriota bacterium | reverse complement strand
TCCTGCCACAGGCCGACGATCTCGGGCGACGGCCCGCGGGCGCTCGAGCTGCGCTGCAGCTGGCCGTCGATCACCGCAATGCGGTCCTCGAGCTGCGCCACCGCCCCGGCGGTGCGGCCGCTCATCACCGCGCCGCGCCGTTCGGAGCCGCGCAGCGCCCGCTCGAGCCGTTGCGACTGCGCGACCAGCGCCTGCGTCTCGCGCGCGAGGCGCGCCTCGTGAACCGCCTCGAGCGCGCCGCGCACCGTGATCGCCACCGTGAACACCGCCGCCAGGCCGGCCGCCACCCACCCGACCCGGGCCCAGCGGCGCCGCTGCCGCGCCGCCGCCTCGGCGCCGGCCTCACCGTCGCGCGCCGCGAGCAGTTCCTCGAGGCTCAGGTGCATGGTCCCTCCCGAGGTGTGACGGCGAGGCGCTCGCGCAGGCGGGCGTGGGCGCGCGCCAGCTGCGACTTGGAGAAACTGGCGCTGCGGCCGGCGAGGGCGCCGATCTCCTCGTGGCTGTACCCCTCGACGTCGTGCAGCCAGAGGACGGCGCGCGCCGGCTCGGAGAGGAGCGCGAGCGCGGCCTCGAGGTCGACGCGCTCGGCCGCGCCGGCGACCGCCGCCGGCGGGGCGGCGAGCTCGTCGGAGAGCTCCTCGTGCGGGCCGCGGGCGCCGTCGCGCCGCAGCCGCATCAGCGCCTTGCTCGCCGCCACCTTGCGGATCCAGCCGGCGAGCGGGCCGTCGCCGCGAAACCGCGCGATGCTGCGCACGACCTCGAGGAACGTCTCCTGCAGCACGTCCTCGGCGTCGTGCGCCGACCCGGTGAGGCGGCGGGCGAGGGTGTAGACCGGGGTCTCGAAGCGGCGGAACAGCGCCTCGAGCGCCGCCTCGTCGCCGGCCCTGGCGCGCGCGAGGGTGACCTCGTCCACGCTGACGGCGAACGAGCTGGCAGGCGCGGCGCTCATCGGGGCTCCACCCTGGAGTACGGCGGACGCCCCGGCAAGGTTTGCCGCCGACGGCCCGGGCACGGCGATCTCGCGCGTCACACCCTGATAGATGCGCCGGAGGCGCGAACCGTCGCGGGTTTGACCGCGGCGCCCGCGGCGTGCATGATCCGCCCCACGAACCCCGCGGCACGCCGCCCGCCGCCGGAGAACTAAGGAGACGCGATGGCATCGAGCGCCAACCTCAAGCCGCTGGCCCGCTCCTACCGTTGGATCGTGCTCGCGATCATGAGCCTGATCTGCTTCGCCCAGTACTACATCTACGACTCGATCACGCCGCTGGGCACGCTGATCAAGGAGCAGCTCCACTTCACCGGGGCGGAGTACGGCCTCCTGTTCTCGTTCTACGCGGTGGCCAACGTCTTCCTCCTCATGCTCCTGTTCGCCGGGGTGCTGGTCGACTGGCTCGGCCTCAAGGTGTCGGGGATCCTGTACGGCTTCCTCTGCTTCCTCGGCGCCGCCCTGACCGCGCTGGGGGCGTGGAAGGGGCTGCCCGGGCTGCTCGGCGGCGGCTACGGCTGGCTGCACACGGCGTTCCTGCCGTCGTGGAGCCCGGAGCTGAAGATCATGCTGCTGGGACGGATGATCTACGGCGTCGGCGCCGAGGCGATCCTGGTGGTCAACAACAAGGTGCTGGCGCGCTGGTTCAAGGGCAAGGAGCTGGCGTTCGCCTACGGGATGAACCTGACGATCATGCGCCTGGGGACGTTCTTGGCGCTCAACATCCAGGCGCCCGCGGCCGGCTGGTTCGGCCTCGGCGGCTCGCTCTGGTTCGCCGCCGCGATCATGGGCGGCGGCTTCGCCACCTACTTCATCTACCTCGGCATGGAGCGCGCCGCGCGCGGCCGGATGGGCGCGCCGGGGGTCACCGAGGGCGGCGGCGTGGCGCCGGAGGAGAAGTTCGTCCTGCGGGAGGCGTTCTCGTTCGACTCCTCGTTCTGGTACATCACGTTGCTCTGTGTCACGTTCTATTCGGCCGTGTTCCCGTTCCAGGCGTACGCGCCGGACATCCTGGTGCAGAAGTTCGGCTACTCGGTCACCGCCGCCGGCCACTACACCTCGGCGCTGATCTTCGGCACGATGATCTTCACGCCGCTGCTCGGGCTGTACGTGGACAAGCGCGGCAAGCGCGCGACGCTGATGATCATCGGGGCGATACTGCTGGTGCCGTGCCACCTGCTCCTCGGCTTCACCCACTTCCCGCCGGTGGTGCCGATCTTCTTCGTCGGCGTCGCGCTCTCGCTGGTGCCGGCGGCGCTGTGGGCGGCGATCCCGATGATGGTGCCGGAGTCGCGCCTCGGCACGGCGTTCGGCGTCGTCGGCTACGTGCAGAACGTCGGCCTCATGCTCTTCCCCTACGTCGCCGGGAAGATCGCGGACGCGCACACGACGGTGGTCAACGGCCAGCCGGTGGTGAACTACACCACGACGATGCTGATGTTCGCCGGGCTCGGTCTGGTCGGCGTCGTCTTCTCGCTGCTGCTCAAGCTCTCCGACGCGCGGCGCACGAGCGGCGTCAGCATCGAGACGGTGCTCACCAAGTAGCGCCCCCCCGCGCCCGAGAACTCCCCCCGGCCCGTTCGCGTAGGTAGAGGTACGGACCCGGTGGCGCGACGGCGGTTCCGGGGGTGGGGGCGCGTATGAGGACGTGGCTCAAGGTACTGGTCCCGGTGGCGGTCGTCGGCGCCATCGGCTACGGGGCCGTGCGGGCGACGACCGCCGACAAGGCGGCCAGCGGCATCACCCTGGTCAAGGTCGAACGCGGGACGATCACCGACAAGGCGCTCGCCACCGGGCAGATCGTGCCCGAGCAGGAGATCCAGGTGAAGTCGCAGATCTCCGGCATCGTCAAGGAGTGCTTCGCCGACGTCGGCGACCGGGTGACCGCCGGCCAGCCGCTGTTCGCGATCACGCCGGACCCGACCCCGCTCGAGCTCAACGAGGTCGAGCGCGGCGTCCAGCTCGCCGAGGTGGCGTACGACCGCGCCGCCGCCGACTTCCGGCGTAACAGCGCCCTGGCCAAGGACGGGATCCTCTCCAAGGAGTCGTTCGACGCGTCGAAGCAGGCGTTCGACCAGGCCCGGATCCAGCTCGACCTCGCGCGCGAACGCCTGGCGCTGACCAAGGACGGCAAGATCCAGCGCGCCCGCGGCGGCGTCGACTCCGTGATCCGGGCGCCGGCGTCGGGGACGGTGCTCAAGCGCCACGTCAACCCCGGCGACCCGGTCGTGCCGCTGACCTCGTACCAGGCCGGCACGCCGCTGATGACGCTCGCCGACATGAGCACGCTGATGTTCAAGGGGACGGTGGACGAGATCGACGTCGGCAAGCTCCGCGAGGGGATGCCGGTACGGATCAAGATCGGCGCCCTGCCCGACGCGAAGGTCACCGGACGCCTGACGCGCATCGCCCCGAAGGCGACCGAGAAGGAGGGGACGACCCTGTTCGACGTCGAGGCGGCGATCGACAACGCCGACGGGATCACCCTGCGCGCCGGCTACTCGGCGAACGCCGACGTGATCGTGCAGGAGAAGACGGGCGTCCTGACCCTCCCCGAGCGCCTGGTGAGCTTCGAGAAGGAGAAGGCGTTCGTCGAGCTTCCCGGCGTCGGGGCGGACGCGCCCCCGGTCAAGCACGAGATCAAGGTCGGCCTCTCCGACGGTCTCAAGCTCGAGGTCGTCGCCGGCCTCACCGAGGGCGAGCAGGTCGTCCAGCGCCCGCCGAAGAAGATCGAATAGCGGAGCGCGGCGGCATGGGCTGGAAGAACTACCTCCGCCAGTTCCTGCGCGACGTCAGGAGCCAGAAGCTGCGCGCGGCGCTGACGCTGTTCGGCCTCGTCTGGGGCACCGCGGCGGTGACGCTCCTGCTCGCGTTCGGGGAGGGGCTGCAGGAGCGGATGATCAAGAACATCCGCGGCCTCGGCGAAAACATCGTGATCTGCTGGCCCTCGCGCACCTCGAAGCCGTGGCAGGGCCTGCCGCGCAACCGCACGGTCACGATCAAGGACGACGACATCGCGGCGCTCAAGCGCGAGGTCCCGGGGATGACGGCGATCTCGGGCGAGTACAGCGCCGGGAACAAAAGGTTCAAGGTCGGCCACAAGGTGATCGTCCCCGGCCTCACCGGCGCCAACCCGGTGTTCGCCGCGATGCGCAACCTGATCCCGCAGCAGGGCGGGCGCTACGTCGACGACCTCGACATGGACGAGCGCCGCCGCGTCGTCTTCCTCGGCGACGGCCTCGCGCACGACCTCTTCGGCGACGCCGACGCCGTCGGCCAGTACGTCAGCGTCAACGGCACCCCGTTCCTGGTCGTCGGCGTGATGCAGAAGAAGGAGCAGGACTCCTCCTACCAGGGGCGCGACAAGGACCGCGCCTCGATCCCCGCCACCACGTTCCGCGCGCTGTACGGCCAGCAGACCTACGGCGACTTCGTCTTCCAGGTCGCCGACGCGGGCGAGGTCGAGGCGGCGAAGGACAAGGTGATCGCCACCCTGGCCAAGCTGCACCGCTTCGACCCGACCGACGCCGAGGCGGTGCGGATGTGGGACGTGACCGAGAACGAGAAGTTCATGCACACGTTCATGCTCGGCTTCCGCGTCTTCCTCGGCGTGATGGGCGTGCTGACGCTGGTGGTGGCCGGGATCGGCGTCTCCAACATCATGAACGTCGTCGTCGAGGAGCGCACCAAGGAGATCGGGGTCAAGATGGCGCTCGGCGCCCGGCAGCGGGCGATCGTCACCCAGTTCCTGTTCGAAACGATGCTGCTCACCGTGATCGGCGGCGCGGTCGGCCTGGCGATCTCGTGGGGGATCTGCGCCGCGTTCCCCGTCAAGTTCGACGAGTACGTCGGCACGCCGGTGATTTCCCTCCAGGCGGGCGCCATCACGGCCGCCCTCCTCGGGCTGATCGGCTTCCTCGCCGGGTACTTCCCGGCGCGCGCCGCTTCCCGTCTCAACCCGGTCGAGGCGCTGAGGCTGTAGCGATGCGCACCCTCTCCCTCATCGTCCGTCTCTTCCGCGGCGCCGCCAAGATCCAGCGCAAGCGCATGATCCTGACGGTGACCGCGATCGCCTGGGGGACCGTGGCGATCATCCTCCTGCTCTCGTTCGGGGAAGGGCTCAAGCGCAGCCTGGCGGCCGGCAGCCGCGGCCTCGGCGAGAACATCGTGATCATCTGGATGGGGGAGACGGAGAAGGCGTACGCGGGCCTGCCCGCCGGCCGCCCGATCCGCCTGGTGCCGGACGACGTCGACCTCGTCCTCGCCGGCGTCCCCGAGATCGCTGCGGCCGCGGGCGAGATGCACAACTGGAACGTGCAGCTCGTCAACGGGCGCACCGCCCTGAACAAGCGGGTCGTCGGCGTGCACCCGGCGTACGAGGAGCTGCGCACCAGCTTCCCGCAAGCCGGCGGCCGCTACATCGACGAGCTGGACCAGACGCTGAAGCGGCGGGTGGTGTTCCTCGGCGACCAGCTCGCCAAGGACCTGTTCGGTGCCGAGGACCCGGTGGGGAAGACGCTGCTCGTCGCCGACGCGCCGTTCACCGTGATCGGCGTGCTGCAGAAGAAGAAGCAGATGGGGATGTACGGCGGGCCCGACGCCGACCGCGCCACGATCCCGCTGTCGACGTTCGAGGCGATGTTCGGGCGCCGGACCCTGTCGAACCTCGTCTACCAGCCGAAGACGAACGCGCTCGGCCCGGTGGCCAAGCGCCACCTCATGGAGGTCCTCGGCGCCAAGTACCGCTTCGACCCGGCCGACACCCGGGCGCTCCAGTTCTGGGACACGATCCAGGACGCCAAGATGATGAACGCGATCATGATCGGCCTCGAGGCGTT
>DAIDOU010000310.1 GCA_027458945.1 Acidobacteriota bacterium | reverse complement strand
ATCGGCGGCGGCCCGGAGGTCACCTGGACCACGACGCCGACGAAGTGGAGCAACAACTTCTTCGCGAACCTGTTCGGCTACGAGTGGGAGCTGACCAAGAGCCCGGCCGGCGCGCAGCAGTGGACCCCGAAGGGCGGGGCGGGCGCCGGCACGGTGCCGTACGCGCACGACCCGGCCAAGCGGCGCGCCCCGGCGATGCTGACGACCGACCTCGCCCTGCGCTTCGACCCGGCGTACGAGAAGATCTCGCGGCGCTTCTACGAGCATCCGGACCAGTTCGCCGACGCGTTCGCCCGCGCGTGGTTCAAGCTGACGCACCGCGACATGGGCCCGCGCTCGCGCTACCTCGGCCCCGAAGTGCCCGAGGAAGACCTGATCTGGCAGGACCCGGTCCCGGCCGTCAACCATCCGCTCATCGACGCGAACGACGTCGCCGCGCTCAAGGCCAAGATCCTCGCCTCGGGGCTGTCGATCTCCGAACTCGTCGCCACCGCCTGGGCGTCGGCGGCCACGTTCCGCGGCTCCGACAAGCGCGGCGGGGCGAACGGGGCGCGCATCCGCCTCGCGCCGCAGAACGGGTGGGCCGTCAACGAGCCGGCCAAGCTGGCGAAGGCGCTCGCGACTCTCGAAGGGATCCAGAAGGCGTTCAACGCCGCGCAGTCCGGCAGGAAGAGGGTCTCGCTCGCGGACGTGATCGTCCTCGGCGGCGGCGCCGCCATCGAGCGGGCCGCCAAGAACGCCGGCCACGAGGTGACGGTCCCCTTCGCTCCGGGACGCACGGACGCCTCGCAGGAGCAGACCGACGCCGACTCGTTCGCGGTGCTCGAGCCGGTCGCGGACGGGTTCCGCAACTACCTCAAGACCGAATTCAGCGTGCCGGCGGAGGAGCTGCTCGTCGACAAGGCGCAACTGCTGACGTTGACCGCGCCCGAGATGACGGTCCTCCTCGGCGGCCTGCGCGTTCTCGGGGCGAACCACGGCAACTCCCCGCACGGCGTGTTCACGACGCGTGTAGGTACGCTCAGCAACGACTTCTTCGTCAACCTGCTCGACATGGGCACCGAGTGGCGGGAGTCCGCATCCGCGGGCGTGTTCGAGGGGCGCGATCGCGCGACCGGGAAGCTCAGGTGGACCGGCACCCGCGTCGACCTCGTCTTCGGTTCGAACTCCCAGCTCCGAGCCCTCGCCGAGGCCTACGCCTGCGACGACGCGCAGAAGGTGTTCGTGCGCGACTTCGCGGCGGCGTGGGCCAAGGTGATGAACCTCGATCGCTTCGACCTCGCCTGATCCCGACGGGATGGGCATCCGGCAGGCCCCGGCGGCGACCCGCCGGGGCCTCCGCGTATCCGGACGTGCGGTCCTCCTGCGGCTGGCTCAGCGCCGGTGCCTGCTCCGGCGTCGTTGACAAACGTCAGGGTGTCTCGCCTCTCCAGCTCATCGCGCCCGCTGCCTCTGCGCACGGCTCGCCACCCGCGCGTCGGCGGGCCGGCAACCGGTGAGGTTGTTCTCCTGGTAAGAAGGGATAAGGCCTATCGCATTCTCCTTCATGGGAGAGGAAATGCGATGACGCCGATGGGATGTCGTGATGGGTGGTGCGCCCGGGGCGATTCGAACGCCCGGCCTTCAGATCCGGAGTCTGACGCTCTATCCAGCTGAGCTACGGGCGCACGAGGTGGGGTGAGCGAGGGGATTTGAACCCCCGACCACCGGAGCCACAGTCCGG
>DAIDOU010000309.1 GCA_027458945.1 Acidobacteriota bacterium | reverse complement strand
GAGGCGCCGTCGAGAAAGATCTCCGCGGTGACGACCGGCGGGCTCACCATGACCTGCACCGGTCCGGTCCCGAACACGAGCCCGAGGAACAAGGTCTGGAACGCGATCACGGCTGGCCTCCGCGCCCAGGATACGCGCCCGCCGGCCGTCGGGCACAGACAGGCGCCACGCCGAGGAGCGCGTCGAAACGGTCCCACGTTGCGGTGAGACGAGCGGGCATCGGGGTAGGAACGGGATCGCGTCGTCGTCCCGCCTGCGGCGGGACTCCTCGCGATGACGGTGACCCCGCCTGCCGCGGGTTTCTGCGCGGTGACAGGGATTCGTCGGCGGGCGACGGCGAACCCGTGTCAGTGCGCGGGGACGGGGCTCGCCACGGCGGCCTCGGCGAAGGTCAGCCGCCCCTCGCGCAGCGAGGCGCCGCGCAGCGCGAGCGCCAGGACCTCGTCGAGCTGCTCGGCGGGGAACACCGTGAGCCGCTGCCGCACCTCGGCCGGGAGGTCGTCGAGGTCCGCCTGGTTCGCACGCGGCAGCACGATCGTCGTGATCCCGGCGCGCACCGCCCCGAGCACCTTCTCCTTGACGCCGCCGATCGGCAGCACGCGGCCGGAGAGCGTGATCTCGCCGGTCATCGCGAGGTCGTGGCGCGCCGGGCGGCCCGACAGCGCGGAGACGAGCGCCACGGTCATCGTCACCCCGGCCGACGGCCCGTCCTTGGGGACCGCGCCGGCGGGCACGTGGACGTGCACGTCGCGCTCGAACGCGGCCTCGTCGATGCCGAGCTCGTCGGCGTGGGCGCGGGCGTAGCTCCAGGCGGCGCGCGCCGACTCCTTCATCACGTCGCCGAGCTGCCCGGTGAGCACGAGCTCGCCCTTGCCGCGCATCGTGGAGGCCTCGACGAACATGATGTCGCCGCCGGCCGGCGTGTAGTACATCCCGGTGGCGACGCCGACCTGGTCGGCGGCCGCCGCGTGCTCCGGGTGGACCTTCGGCCGCCCGAGCAGGCGCGCGACCTCGGCGGCGTCGAGGGCGGCGCCGGCGATCTCGCCGCCGGCGATGCGGCGCGCGACCTTGCGCGCGAGCCGCCCGATCTCGCGCTCGAGCTGGCGGACGCCGGCCTCGCGCGTGTAACCGGTGATGGTGGCGGCGAGCGCGTCGTCGCCCATGGCGAGGCGGCCGTCCGGCAGGCCAGACTCGGCGAGCTGCCGCGGGAGGAGGAAGCGCCTGGCGATCTCGAGCTTCTCCCCCTCGGTGTAGCCGGAGAACTCGACGACCTCCATGCGGTCGAGGAGCGGCTCCGGGATCGACTGGACGAGGTTCGCGGTGGCGATGAAGAGGACCTCGGAGAGGTCGAACGGCACGCCGAGGTAGTGGTCGGTGAAGGAGTCGTTCTGCGCCGGGTCGAGCACCTCGAGCAGCGCCGCCGACGGGTCGCCCTGGTAGGAGACGCCGAGCTTGTCCACCTCGTCGAGGAGGAACACCGGGTTGGCCGTGCCCGCCTGCTTCATCCCCTGGACGATGCGGCCGGGCATGGCGCCGACGTAGGTGCGCCGGTGGCCGCGGATGTCGGCCTCGTCGCGCACGCCGCCGAGCGAGATGCGGACGTACTCGCGTCCCATGGCGGTCGCGATCGAGCGCGCCACCGAGGTCTTGCCCACCCCCGGCGGGCCGGCGAACAACAGGATCGGGGCACGGCCGCGCGGCCGCTCGCCGGCGCCCGCCGCCTCCGTGCCGCGGCCGGCCTCCGCCGCAGGCTCGGCGCGCAGCGCCCGCACGGCGAGGAACTCGAGGATCCGGTCCTTGATGTCGGCGAGGCCGTAGTGGTCGCGCTCCAGCACCTCGGCGGCGTGCGCGAGGTCGAGCTTCTCCTCGCTGCGCTTCCCCCACGGCAGCTCGGCGACCGTCTCGAGGTAGGTGCGGATGACCTGCCCCTCCATCGACTCGCCCGCCGCGCGGTCGAGGCGCGCGAGCTCGCGGTCCACTTCCTTGCGCGCCGCCTCGGGCAGCGGCAGCGCCGCGAGCTTGGCGCGCAGCGCGTCGGTGTCGTTCGCCTTGTCGCCCTCGCCGAGCTCCTTCTGGATCGCCTTGAGCTGCTCGCGCAGGTAGAACTCGCGCTGGCGCCCGCCGAGCTCCGCCTGGACCTTCGACTTGATCTCCGCCTGCGCGTCGACGACGGCGAGCTGGCGCTGGACGAACAGCAGCACGCGGCGCAGCCGCTCCTCGACCGAGAGCGTCTCGAGCAGCGCCTGCCGCTCGGCGAGCGACATGTCCAGGTTGGTGGCGACGGCGTCGGCGAACTGGCCGGGGTCGTCGACCTCGGCGAGGAAGCGTTGGACCACCTCGCGCGGCAGCCCCAACTTGGTGCCGAGCTCGGCGGCCCGCTCGCGCACCTCGCGCACCAGCGCCACGTACGTGGGCGCCTGGGCGTCGAGCGGCTGCATCTCCTCCGCGTCGCGCACGGTCGCCACGAGGTGGTCCTCGTGTTCCGTGATGCGCAGCGCGATCGCCCGGCGCTCGCCGTGGAGGACCAGCTGCATCCCGGATGAGCCGCGCTGCACCTGCACGATCCGCGCGATCGTGCCGATCGTGTGGAGGATTTCCGGGGTCGCGGCGTCGGCGTCCTCACGCTGCGTCGAGACGAACGCGAGGCGCTCGGGCTGGGTGAGCGCCGCCTCGATCGCCGCCAGCGTTCCCGGGCGGCCGGCCGAGATCGGCGCCGTCACGCCGGGGAACAGCACGGCCTGGCGCAGCGGAATCACGGGAAGGGCAAGGGTCTTCGTCACGGGGTCGCTCCCTGGGTGGCAAGCGTCTGGTGTACCGCGCGCCGGCCGCCACCCGGGCCGCCACACGCTCCGATAACTTGAGCGCCACACACTAAAATTCCCGCACACTGGAGGGATGTGCCGCAACGCATTTGTTCATCTATGGATAACCACTTTGAGCCGGCCGGGTGGCCTGCCCGCGCCCTCGGTTCACTGACCGCCCTTCGCTGCGTTTCGCTCCCGCGCCCTCAGTCGTTGCGGACCCCGAACCCCGAACCCCGAGCCCCGGTCTCTCCAGCCGTGCGGCGGCGGATGGCGTTGATCGATTCGTCGAGACGCTGCAAGAACGACGAACGGTCGCGCTTCGTGAACGGCGGCGGGCCGCCGGTCATCTCGCCGAGGTCGCGCAGCTCGGCGAGCAGACCGCGGGTGGCGAGGGCGTCGCCGATGTTGGCGGCGGTGAACGGCGGGCCCGCGTAGCCGATGGCGATCGCGCCGCGGGCGAG
>DAIDOU010000308.1 GCA_027458945.1 Acidobacteriota bacterium | reverse complement strand
GCTGGCGTCGCGGCTCGGGTTGTCGCAGGCGCGGCCCGGCGAGCTCGCCGGGTTGCGCGCGGCGCTCGCGGTGCTCGGCCCGCTGCGGGCGGAGCTGGCGGCGTCGCCGAGCCAGCTGCTCGCGGCGCTCGGCGCCGGGGCGGACCCGCTCGACGACCTCGTCGAGGACCTCGCGACGACGCTCTCCGAGGAGCCGCCGGCGCTGCTCGGGCCGGGCGTCATCCGCGCCGGCGCCGATCCCGATCTCGACGAGAGCCGGCGCCTGGCGCACGGCGGCAAGGAGCTGCTCGGAGAGCTGGAGGCGCGCGAGCGGGCGCGCAGCGGCATCGGCAACCTGCGCGTCCGCTACAACCGGGTGTTCGGCTACGCGTTCGAGGTCTCCAACAACTACCGCGACCGGGTGCCGCCCGAGTGGGTGCGGCGGCAGACGCTCGCCGGCGCGGAGCGGTTCGTCACGCCCGAGCTCGAGGAGCTCGAGCGCCGCATCACCGGCGCCGAGGCGCGCGCGGGCGAGCGGGAGCGGGAGCTGTTCGCGGCGCTGCTCGAGCGCTGCGCCGGCAAGGCGGGACGGCTGGCGGCGACGGCGCGCGCGCTGGCGGCGGCCGACGTGCTGGCGGCGTTCGCCGAGCGCGCACGGCACGCCGATTACCGGCGGCCCCGCCTGGTCGAGGGCGCGCGGGTGCGCCTGGCCGGCGGCCGCCATCCGGTGGTGGAGGAGCTGCTGCGCGCCGCGTTCGTGCCCAACGACGTGGAGCTCGACGGCGCGCGGCGGCAGATCGTCCTGCTCACCGGCCCGAACATGGGCGGCAAGTCCACCTACCTGCGCCAGGTGGCGCTGGCGGTGATCATGGCGCGGGCGGGCTCGTTCGTCGCGGCCGCGGAGGCGGAGATCGGCGAGATCGACCGCGTCTTCACCCGCGTCGGCGCGGCCGACGACCTGGCTCGCGGCGAGTCCACCTTCATGGTGGAGATGACCGAGGTGGCGAGCATCCTGCGCCACGCGACGGAGAACTCGCTCGTCATGCTCGACGAGGTCGGGCGGGGGACCGCGACGTTCGACGGTCTCTCGATCGCCTGGGCCGTCGTCGAGGCGCTGCACGGCCCGGCCGGCGGCCGCGGCCCGCTGGTGCTGTTCGCGACCCACTACCACGAGCTCACCGACCTCGCCGACCGTCTCGACCGCGTTGTCAACGCGTCGGTGGCGGTGAAGGAGTGGCAGGGGAACGTCCTCTTCCTCCACCGCGTCGTCCCGGGGCCGTCGGACCGCTCGTACGGCATCCACGTGGCCAGGCTCGCGGGAGTGCCCGACGCGGTGTGCCGGCGCGCGGGCGAGGTGCTGCTCCAGATCGAGCGCCAGGAGCTCAAGGTGGTCGAGGCTGCGGCGCCGGGGCCGCACCAGGTGCAGCTCGACCTCTTCCCCGAGGCCGAGAGCGTGGTGCTCGACCGCATCCGCAGCGCCGACGTCGATCGCCTCACGCCGCTCGAGGCGCTCACCCTGCTCGCCGAGCTGAAGCGGGAGACCGAGCGGTGAGCGCGTTCCTCGCGTGCGGCGTCGCCGGCGCCGAGCTGGACGCGGGCGAACGCGCCCTCCTCGAGGAGCTGCGGCCGGGAGGGATCGTGCTGTTCGCGCGCAACGTCGCCGGGCGCGAGCAGCTCGCCGCGCTGGTGCGCGAGCTGCGGGCGCTGCGGTCGCGGCCGTACGTCGCGATCGACCTCGAGGGCGGGCGGGTCAACCGCCTCGCCGCGCTGCTCGGCCCGCTGCCGGCGGCGCGGGATGCGGCGCGGGCGGGGACGGAGGCGGTGCGGGCGCTCGGCGAGGCCGCCGGCGCGGC
>DAIDOU010000307.1 GCA_027458945.1 Acidobacteriota bacterium | reverse complement strand
CGGGTCTCCTCGGGGTCGGACAGGCGCATCGTCTCGACCGGCACGCCGCCCTGGAGCAGCGCGCGGCAGACCTCCAGCCCCGCGGCCCAGCCGGGGAGCAGCACCGCCAGACCGTCCTCCCGTTCGGGGAGCGGCCGCAAGCGCAGCGTCGCCTCGGTGATCACGCCGAAGCGCCCCTCGCTGCCGATGACGAGGCGGCGCAGCTCCGGCCCGGCCGCCGAGGCGGGCTGCGCCGCGAGGCGCCAGAGGCCCGCCTCGGTCGCGACCTCGAAACCGGCGACCAGCTCGTCGATCTTCCCCACTCCGGTCGAGCGTTGCCCCGCCGAGCGGGTCGCCACCCACCCCCCGACGCTCGAGAACTCGAACGACTGCGGCTCGTGGCCGAGGCGCAGGCCGTGCGGGGCGAGCGCCGCCTCGAGCTCGGGGCCGAGGGTGCCGGCGCGGACGCGCGCCAGCTGCGAGTCGGGGTCGAGCGCCACGACGCCACGCAGCCGCTCGAGCGACAGCACGACGACCGGGCGGTCGCCGGCCGCCACGGTCACCCCGCCGGTGACGCTGGTGCCGCCGCCGCGCGGGATCACCGCCACGCTGCCGGCCGCGGCCGCGCGCAGCAGCTCGACGACCTGCTCCGGCGCCTCCGGCGCGCACACCGCGTCGGGGTACGCCGCCACCGTGCCGGTGCGCAGCGCGACCACGTCGGGGAACGAGGCGCCGCAGGCGTGCCGGAGCCGAGCCGCGTCGCCGGTGGAGACCGGGAGCGGCCACGGTGGCAGCGGCCGCGGCGGCGGCAACCGCAGCTCGCCCTCCGCGACCGCGGCGAGGGGATCGCCGGCGCCCAGCCGCTCGGCGAGGAACGCGCGCGCCGCCTCGGGAACCGAGAAACGCTCCCCGGCGAGACCCCACCCGTTCCACCGCCGCTCGCGCTCGGGCATTGGCTGCGATGGTAGCGCAGCTCGACCTGCGAGGGTCGGGCGAGGGTCGTAGTCCGGGGTCCGTGGACCGTGGTTCGTGACGAGCCGAGGCTGTGGGTCGTGGATCTAGAGAGGAACGACCGGGCGGCTCAGGGCAGTGGGAGCAGCGTGCGCGCGATCGCCCAGAAGTGGGCCGCGGAGCCGGCCATCACGAACAGGTGGAAGATCTCGTGGAAGCCGAACACGCCGGGGACGGGGTCGGGCTTCTTGACCGCGTAGATCACCGCTCCGACCGTGTAGAAGAGGCCGCCGAGCCCGAACCAGAACAGGCTGGCCGGCGGGAGGCGGTGGAGCAGCGGCCAGATCGCCACGATCACGAGCCAGCCGAGGCCGAGGTAGAGCCCGACCGAGAGCCAGCGTGGCGCGTCGATCGCGAAGATCGCGATGAACATCCCGGCGAGGGCGAGCGCCCACACCGCGCCGAACAGCGACCAGCCCCACGGTCCGCGCAGCGGCACCAGGCAGAGCGGCGTGTACGTCCCGGCGATGAGCAGGAAGATCGCCACGTGGTCGAGCTGCCGCAGCACCCGGCGGGCGTGCTCGGAGACCGGCAGCAGGTGGTAGAGCGTACTGGCGATGTAGAGCAGGATCAGGGAGATGCCATAGACGATGAACGCCGCGAGGTGCCACCACTTGTGGTAGACCGCCGCCAGCGTCACCAGCACCGTGGCGCCGATCACCGCCGCGATGGCGGCGCCGAGATGAGTAAAGCCCGAGACCGGGTCGCGCACCAGCCGCATCAGCGGTGCTCCCGGGGCGCGCGAGGAACGGTCGTCACCGGCACGTCGTCATTGTACGGCCTGCCAGGGCGTCGCCCTACGTGGGGGGTTGCCAGACGCGCGGTGATGACCTAGAATATAACCGTTTGGTGATGGAGTGATGAATGGACTCCGCCACCGGGGCGGCGAGCCCCGCGCCCCACGGAGGATGACATGGCCGTCAAAGAGCTGACAAACGAGAACTTCAATGAGACGATCGAGAGCAACGACATCGTCTTCATCGACTTCTGGGCGGAGTGGTGCGGTCCGTGCCGGGCGTTCAAGCCGACGTTCCACGCCGCGGCCGAGAAGCACCCCGAGATCGCGTTCGCGTCGTGCGACACCGAGGCGCAGCAGGAGCTGGCGGCGGCGTTCGGCATCCGCTCGATCCCGACGCTCGCGATCTTCCGCGAGAAGGTGCTGCTCTTCGCCCAGCCCGGGATGCTGCCGGCCGAGGCGCTCGAGGACCTCGTCGGCAAGGTCAAGGAGCTCGACATGGCCGCGGTCCACGCCGAGGCGGCCAAGCAGCAGCAGACCGCCAACGGCTGAGCCGCGTGGGGCCCGTCCCGAGGCCGGCACGGAGCGGCAGAGAGCACGCGCGGAGCGCGCGCTCCACGGCAGCCAGTGCGGGGCTCAGCCTTCGCCGTCCCGGCGAGGCGCCCCACTGGACCGTTCATTGCGAGGCCCGCCGCGAGGCGGGCCGAACACAATCCCGCAGGCCGAGAAGGGTCTCGACGCTCGGGGTGGCCTGATCGTTCCGAGGACGTCCTGGATTGCTTCGTCGCCCGGCTCCGCCGGACTCCTCGCAATGACGGGGTCGGCGCCATTGCCCGGCTCCGCCGGGCTCCTCGCAATGAAGGACTAGCGTCGTCGCGAGGCCGCGGCCCACCTTCTCGTCATTGCGAGGCCGCGCAGCGGCCGAAGCAATCTCGCAGGCAACCTGAGACCGATTTCGCTCAACGAGCGGAGGCTAAACTGCTTTCATGCCAACAGGGCCAACGTGCTGTGTCGTGTATATCCTCACGAACACACGCCGGACCGTGCTTTACACCGGTGTCACCTCGAACCTCCCGGCGAGGCTGACCGGGCACCGGGTCAAGGCCGATCCGAAGGCGTTCACCGCGCGGTACAACGCGGACATCCTCGTCTACTACGAGACGACGCCGAGCATTCTGTCGGCGATCGCCCGCGAGAAGCAGATCAAGGCGGGGTCGCGAGCCAAGAAGGTGGCGTTGATCGAGGCGATGAACCCCGACTGGAAGGACCTGTCGGAGGGATGGTGAAGCCAAGGGGTTGGGGACGAGATTGCTTCGTCGCCCGGCTCCGCCGGGCTCCTCGCAATGACGGACTTTGGGGAGGCCCGCACCACCGAGTGTCGAACCACCCGCACCCTCGTGGCCAGGTCGCACTTCAGCTGGCCGTCATTGCGAAGCCACGCAGCGGCCCAAGCAACCCCGCAGGCTATGGGGACCTACGTCGTGGCGAGGCCGCACCGTACCACCCGGCGTCGCGAGGCGCTTCCCTCTACCCGTCATTGCGAGGCCGCGCAGCGGCCGAAGCAATCCCGCAGGCCGCGCAGGTTGCCTAGTGCACGTCCTTGGCGGAGCGGAAGTCGGAGAGGAAGTGCTGCAGGCCGATGTCGGTGAGCGGGTGGTGGAAGAGCTGCTTGAGCACCTTGAGCGGCACGGTGGCGACGTCGGCGCCGGCGAGCGCCCCCTCGACGACGTGCTGCGGGTGGCGCACCGAGGCGACGAGCACCTGCGTCGGGAACTCGTAGGCGTCGTAGATCTGCACGATCTCGCGCACGAGCTGCATCCCGTCCTGGCCGACGTCGTCG
>DAIDOU010000306.1 GCA_027458945.1 Acidobacteriota bacterium | reverse complement strand
CGCGCACCTCGCGATCGTCGAGGACCCGGAGCTTTCCGCGCGGATCACCGTGGAGCTGCGCGCCGGCGCGGCGGCCGCCCGGGCCGTCGTCGCGGTCGAGCAGCGGTTCGCCGCAGCGCTCGCCGCGTCGGGGAGCGCGGTGCTCGCCGAGCGCGCGCTCGACCTGCGCGACGTGGCCGCTCGCCTCGTCCGCGTCCTCCTCCCAGCGGTCGCCGAGGAGCGCCTCGTGCTCGAGTCCGACACCGTGGTCGTCGCCGAGACGCTCAGCCCGGCGCAGTTCCTCGCCCTCGACACGACGCGCCTCAAGGGGTTGGTGCTCGCGAGCGCCGGCGTCACCTCGCACACCGTCGTCCTGGCCCGCGCCGCCGCCATCCCGTGCGTGACCGGCGTCGCCGGCGCCGCGGCGATCGCCGACGGCGCCGCGGTGATCGTCGACGGCGAGCGCGGCCTCGTCGTCGCCGGCCCCTCGCCCGAGGTTGCGGCGTTCTACGACGGCGAGGCGACGGCCGTCGGGGCGATCCGCGCCCGCCTCGCGGCCGCCGCGGCGCGCGACGCCGTCACCGCCGACGGCTGCCGCGTCGAGGTCGCCGCCAACGTCGCCTCGCTCGCCGAGGTCCGCCTCGCCCTCGCCGCCGGCGCGCAAGGGATCGGCCTGTTTCGCACCGAGCTGCTGTTCATGGACCGCGCAACGCCGCCGTCCGAGGACGAGCAGGCCGAGGTGTACGCCGAGGCCGCGCGCCTGGCCGCCGGACGCCGCGTCATCATCCGCACGCTCGACGCCGGCGGCGACAAGCCGATCCCCTACCTGGGCCGGCCGCAGGAGCGCAACCCGTTCCTCGGCTGCCGCGCGATCCGGATGTACGAGGCGCACCCGGCGATCGTCGCGGCGCAGATCCGCGCCATCGCCCGCGCCTCGGCGCACGGCCGCGTCGAGCTGATGTTCCCGATGGTCAGCTCCGCGACCGAGGCGCGCGCGCTGCGCCGGCTCGTCGCCGCCGAGATGGAGGCGCTCGCCAGCGCCGGCGTCCCGTTCGACCCGGCGATGCCGGTCGGCGTCATGGTCGAGGTGCCGTCGCTCGCGTTCGTGCTCGATCAGGCGGCGTCCGCGGCGGATTTCTTCAGCATCGGCTCGAACGACTTGCTGCAGTACCTCCTCGCCGTCGACCGCGACAACCCCGCGGTCGCGCGCCTGTACGACCCGTTCGAGCCGGCGTTCGTGCGCGCGCTCGCCGCCGTGTGCGACGCGGCGCGCGCGGCCGGCCGCTGGATCGGGCTGTGCGGCGAGCTCGGCGCCGACCCGCTCGCGGCGCCGTTGCTCGTCGGCCTCGGTCTCGACGAGATCAGCGTCGGCGGCGCGAGCGTCCCCGCGGTCAAGGCCGCGATCGCGCGCTGCGCGACCGGGGAGTGCCGCGAGCTGCTCGTGCGGGCGACGCAGCAGACGAGCGCGGCGGATGTCGGGCGGTTGCTGCGGGCGTTCGCTGCGAGCGCGGCCGGCCGCGACCTCCTCGACGCGGAGCTGGTGCGCCTGGGCTCGACGGCGCGCTCGAAGGACGAGGCGATCCGGGAGCTGATCGGTTTGCTGCGCACCGCGGGGCGGGTCGGCGACCCCGACGCGCTCGAGGACGCGGTGTGGCAGCGCGAGGCGACGTACTCGACCGGGGTCGGGTTCGGCGTCGCGATCCCGCACGGCAAGACCGACGCGGTGCTCGCGACCTCGATTGCGGTCGTGACCTACCCGGACGGCGTCGCGTGGGGGTCGCTCGACGGAGAACCAGTCACGATGGCGATCCTGGTCGCGGTGCGCGCGAGCGACCCCGGCGACACGCACCTGCGCGCGATCGCCGCGCTGTCGCGGCGGCTGATGGACGATGATGTGCGCACCGCGCTGCTGGCGGCCGCGAGCGCGGCCGAGGTGGTCGCGCGGCTGCGCGGCGCGGTGGACGCGCCGTGAAACTCCGCACCATGGGAGCGGCAAGGAGGCTGGTCATGCGGACGGCAGCGCTCATCTTCGCAGGCTCGATGCTGGCGGCGTGCGCCGCGACGGCGGCGGACGCGCCGCCGCTGCCCGCCACCCCGCCCGACGTGTACGTGGTCGCCACCTCGCACCTCGACACGCAGTGGCGGTGGACGATCCAGGACACGATCGACGACTTCCTCCCGCTGACGATGCGCGGCAACTTCGCGCTGTTCGAGAAGTACCCCGGCTACGTCTTCAGCTTCGAGGGGGCGTTCCACTACATGCTGATG
>DAIDOU010000305.1 GCA_027458945.1 Acidobacteriota bacterium | reverse complement strand
CAAACCAGCCAAACACATTGCCTATCACGCTTGACCTTCCAAACTTACCTGCCTGTAAAGGCCGATCAAATCTGACTTGAGCCACCGTCCTCCCATTCTCATCCCGCCGCCGGGCCAACACCCGGCGGCTTCTCTTTGCGGTGACGAGTGAAGCATCGCAGAAGAGAGTGAAAGGGAAAAGGGAAGACAAGGACGTGAGCACGGGTGCGTTTCCTTTGCCCTCCTCCCTTGGCCCGTCTCCCGTCTTCCTCAACTCCTCGCCTTGCCCCCGGCGAACCGTCACTCATGGTGAGTACGAACTCGGCCCGGCCCCGCGGCTCGAGGGGAGGGACAGGCTCTTAGCGCCTGGCCACAGCTTGCGCGAGCGCGCCCACGGCCACGCTCTCGAGGTCGAGGTGGAGGACCGCGCGGCGGGCATCGGCGGCGAGCAGCGCGGCGGCCGCGTCGAGGAACGCCTCGGCTCCATCGCCGCCGGTGCGCGCCGCCAGGCGCAGCAGCGCGGCGACGGCGAGGCCGGCGCCTCCGGGGGAGTCAGCTAGCGCCGCCGCGGTGCGCAGGAGCGCGAGGCCGTCGCCGGCGAGCGCCGCCGCCGCCAGCTCCTCGATCGTACGGGCGCGCTCCGGGAGCGTGTCGCCGCCGTCGCGCAGCGCCAGCTCGGCGTCGCCGTCGGCGGCGGTCACGAGCTCGGCCGCGCGTCCGCCGGAGCACCGTTGCACGGCGGCCACCAGCGCCGCCAACTCCTCGGCGGCCGGCGGCGGGATGCGCAGCTCGACGGAGCGCGACACGATCGTCGGGAGCACGCGCCGCGGGTTGCCGGCGAGGAGGAGGAAGGTGGCGTGCGCGGGCGGCTCCTCGAGGGTCTTGAGCAGCGCCGAGGCGGCGTCCGCTCCGAGCGGCGGGGTGTGACCGTCGGCGACGATGACGACGCGGCGGCGGCCCTCGTACGGCAGCTGCGCGATGTTGGCGACCACGGCGTGCGCCTGCTCGATCGAGATCTGCGCCTTGTCGGCCGCGACCGCGACGACCTCGACGTCGGGGTGCACGCCGCGCCGCACCCGTTCGCACGAGGCGCACGGACAGCCGGCCGCGCCCGCCTCGCGGCACACGAGCGCCGCCGCGAGCTCGAGGGCAAACGCCTCGCGGCCGAGCCCGGGGGCGCCGACGACCATGAGGGTCCCGGGGAGCGCGCCGGCGGTGTGCAGGTCGAGACAGCGGCCGAGCAGGCGCCGGACGCCGGCCCAGCCGGCGGGGAGCAGCGCCGACGACGGCCAGGGGAGCTGGCTGGTGCTCATGGGAACAGGTCCGCGACGGCGGCCCGGGTGCGCAAGTGCACCTCCTCCGAGGTGCCGCGAGCGTCGACGATCGCGACGCGGCGCGGCTCCCGGCGGGCGAGCGCGCGGTACGCCTCGGCCACCGCCTGGTGGAACGCGAGCGCCTCGTCCTCGAAGCGGCTGTTCTCGGGGGTCGTGCTCGGCCGCCGCCGCGCACGTCCGAACGCCAGCTCGACCTCGAGGTCGAACACGAGCGTGCGGTCGGGCACGAGGCCGCCGCACGCCAGCTCGTTGAGGCGCGCGACGGTCGCGCCGGGGAGGCCGCGCGCCCCGCCCTGATAGGCGAGGGACGAGTCGGAGAAGCGGTCGGCGAGCACGGTGGTCCCGGCCGCCAGCGCCGGCACGATCACCTCGGCGACCACCTGGGCGCGCGCCGCCTCGAAGAGGAACAGCTCCGCGGCAGGAGCAGGAACCATGCGCGGGTCGAGGAGAAGCTCCCGCACGCGCTCGCCGAGCGGCGTCCCGCCCGGCTCGCGCGTGGTCACGACCGGAACGCCGCGCTGCCGCAAGTCGCTGGCGAGGAGGAGCAGCTGGGTGGTCTTGCCGCACCCCTCGACCCCTTCGAACGTGATCAGCCGACCGGGCACGGCCGCATTCTAGCGTGGCCGGGAGCGGCCCGTAGTATCGTGGTGCCGGAGATGAAGCGTCTTCGCTCACCGGGGCTGGTTCCGGTCCTCACCTTCGGCGCGGTCGCCTTCCTGGTGGCCTGCCTCTCGATCCTCGACATGTTCCTGCCGCGCCCGTACGACGGGGTCATCCTCGACCCCGACCGCAGCGAGCTGATCGTGCGCGCGCTCGCCCCCGGCTCGGGCGCCTTGGCCGCGGGGCTGCAGCCGGGCGATCGGATCGCGGGCGTCGGGCGGGAGGTGGTGCGCAGCGCCTCGGACGTGGCGCAGGTGCTGCAGCGGCAGAAGATCGGCGAGGTCGTGCCGTACCTCGTCGAGCGCCACGGCGACCTGCTCGAGCGCGATGTGAGGCTGGGGCCGCGCCAGCTGGGAACGCTGGCGTACGTCTACGCCTGCTTCTCCGGCTTCCTGTTCTTCTTCATCGGACTCTACGTGCTGTTGCAACGTCCCGACGAGGCACGGGGAGGCCCGAGCCGCGTCTTCTTCGCGCTGTGCACGCTGTTCCTGCTCTTCCTCGTGTGCCGGCTCCGGCCGGCGTCGTACTCATGGGTCGACGGCGTCGTGCTGACGACCGGGACGCTCTCGCTGCTCGTGCTGCCGGCCGCGTTCCTGCACTTCTTCCTCGTGTTCCCGCGGCCGCTGCGGCTGGCGTTCGTGGGCGCGGGCGGGCCGCGCTCGGGCCGGGGAAGGCGCTGGCTGCGGGCGGCGGAGCGGTTCGTCAACGAGTCGCCCAGCCTCTTCCGGCTGCTGTACCTGCTGCCGCCGCTGGTGTACGTGCTGACGCTGGCGGTCGGGGCGCTGTTCGCGATCCACATTCGCGTCGTGTCGGGCGCGCCGATCGCCAACTGGGTGCTGATGGGCGACTATCTGGTGCTCGGCCTGCTCGCGCTGCTCGGGTCGCTGGTGCGGGCCGAGGAGGGGCGCGAGCGGCGCCAGATCGCGACGGTGTTCGTCGGCACGGTGGCGGGTGTGACCCCGTTCCTGGCGCTGGGGATCGTGATGCCGTCGCTGTTGCGCAGCGACCGCTACCTGTTCTGGGGCGAGGTGCCGCTGACGCTGATCCCGCTCACGTTCGCCTACGCGATCGTGCGTTTCCAGTTCTTCGACATCACGGTGATCGTCCGCAAGTCGGTGCTGTACACGCTGGCGACGACCGTGGTCGCCGGTACCTACGCCCTCGGGATCGCAGTTTCGACGTTGCTCTTCTCGGGCTCCTCGCCGTACTTTCCGCTGCTGCTCGCGCTCGCCGTGCTGGCGATCTTCGACCCGCTGCGCCGGCGCCTGCAGGAGCCGGTGGACCGCTTCTTCTTCCGCGAGGTGTACGACGCCCGCCGCGCGGTCGAGGAGGTCAGCGCCGCGGTCGTGCGCGAGTTCTCGATCGAGGGGTTGGAGGCGCTGCTCGCGACCCGGCTCTCGGAGATCATGCACCTCGAGTGGGCGGCGCTGCACGTGCGCGAGGGAACGGTGATGGTGTCGCGCACGGCGCCGCCGCCGCTCCCGCGCGAGCTCCCGGCGCGGCTGCTCGTGATCGAGGAGCTGGCGCGTCTGGACGAGCCGGTGCGCCCCGGGACGCTCGAGCCGCTCAAGCAGCTCGAGGCCGACTCGCGCCGCCTGCTCGACCAGCTCGCCGCGCTGGGCGCGCGCCTGTTGGTGCCGCTGCGCACCCGCGGCCAGTTGCACGCGGTGCTCTCGCTCGGGCCCAAGCGCTCCGAGGAGGAGTTCGGCACCGACGACCTCCAGCTCGTGCGCACGCTCGCCAACCAGGGGGCGATCGCGCTCGAGAACGCCAGGTTGCTGCGCGACCGCACGCGCCAGGTCGAGTTGGAGAAGGAGCTGGAGATCGCCCGCCGGGTGCAGGTCTCCCTCATCCCGTCGGCGTTGCCGGTCCCCGCCGGCTGGCAGGTGGCGGCGCGCTGCATCCCCGCCCGGCAGGTTGGAGGCGACTTCTACGACGCGCTGTCGACCGGCGACGGCTCGGTCGCGCTGGTGGTCGGGGACGTCTCCGGCAAGTCGGTCCCGGGGGCGATGATGATGGTGGCGGCCCGTGAGGTGCTGCACACCGCGGCGCTCGGGGGCGCGTCGCCCGTGCAGATCCTCGAGGTCGCGAACCAGCGGCTGTACGCCCCGCGCCGCCACATGTTCGTGGCGTTGGCGTTCATGCAGCTGCACGCCGGCGGGTCGGGGGCCTACGCGCTCGCGGGCCAGCCGGCGCCGCTACGGCGCCGCGCCGGCGGCGAGGTGAGTGAGCTGCCGCCGCCCACCTACCGGCTGCCCGTCGGCGCGCTGCGCGACGCGCACTGGGACCTGGTCCGCTTCGCGCTGAGCCCGGGGGACACGGTGCTGCTCTACTCCGACGGGCTCTCCGACGCGCGCACGGCGGACGGGGAGCCGTTCGGCGACGAGCGCATCGCCCGCGCCCTCGCGAACGGCGATGGCGAGCCGGCCGCGGTCGTGGCGGGGATGATGCGGGAGGTGGAGACGTTCACCGCCGGCGGCGAGCCGTACGACGACATCACGCTGGTGGCGCTGCGCTGGACGGGAGCGCCGGCATGAAAACCGGGGCACGCGAGGGGTGGCGCCGGGCGCGGCTGGAGACGGTGCTCGACCTGTCGCTGGCCCTTTCGGGGCCGCGTCAGGAGGGCGAGATCGTCGAGGAGCTGGTGCAGCGCGCCGTCGGGTTACTCGACGCGCGCGCCGGCCTCGCGGTGTCGCTCCTGCCGTCGCTGGAGCCGGCCACGGTGGTCACGGTCGGGTGGCCGCTGCCGCCGGGCGGAGCGGCTCGCCTCGCGACCTCGCCGGCGCTCGAGCCCGCGCGCGCCGGCGAGGTCGTGCGGGTCGCCGGCCAGGCGCTCGATCTGGCGTTCGCCGAGGTGCTGGTGGCGCCGTGTCTCTGGCGCGAGGAGCTGATGGGCCTCGTCGCGGTGGCGGACAAGGAGGCGCGGCAGGGGCTGGCCCGCTTCGACGACGAGGACGTCACCTTCCTGCGCTCGCTCGCGTTGCTGGCGGCCCCGGCGATCGCCTCGGGCCGCGCACTCGAGGAGGTGGAGCGACGCCGGCTCCTGCTCGAGGAGGAGAACCGCACGCTGCGCCTCGGGACCGGGGAGGACGCCGGCCTCGTCGGGCA
>DAIDOU010000304.1 GCA_027458945.1 Acidobacteriota bacterium | reverse complement strand
GCAGGTGCGAGAGCGAGGAGTAGCCGGTGCCGAAGTCGTCGAGCGCCAGCTTGACCCCGAGCGCCTTGAGACGGTTGAGGTGGACGGAGGTCGTCTCGGAATCGAGCAAGATCGCGGCCTCGGTGATCTCGAGCACGAGGTCCGCCGGCGGCATGGCGGTGGCGGCCAGGGTCGCCGCCACCTCGTCCACGAACCCCGCGTCCTGGAGGTGGGTCGGCGAGATGTTCACGCTGAGCACGAACTCCGCGGAGGCCTGCGCCGCGGCGCGGATCGCGTGGAACGTCTCGCACGCGCGGCGCAGCACCCAGCGATCGATCTGCGGCATGAGGCCAGCCCGCTCGGCGAGCGGCAGGAACGCCGCGGCCGGCAGGACGCCGCGCGTTGGGTGCTGCCAGCGCACCAGCGCCTCGACTCCGGCCGGGCGGCCGCCGGGGAGCGGATAGATCGGCTGGTAGTGCACCGCCAGCTGCGCCCCGTCGAGCGCCTGTTGCAGCTCCACCTCGAGCTCGAGCCGCTCGACGGCGTCGGCGTGCATCGCCTCCTCGAAGGTGACGATCCGTCCCTTGCCCTCGCCCTTGGCGACGTTCTTGGCGATATCGGCGTTGCGCAGCAACGCCTCGGCGCTCGAGGCGGCGAGACCCTCGAGGGCGATGCCGATGCTGGCGCGCAGCCACACGCGCCGCTCGCCGATGGCGAACGGCTCCCCGAACAGGGAGAGGATGCGCTCGGCGGCGGCGACGGCGTCTGCGGCCGAGCCGACGTCCTCGAGCAGAACCGCGAACTCGTCGCCGCCGAACCGTGCCAGAGCGTCGCCGGAGCGGACGTACGTGCGCAAGCGATCGGCGAACGTGATCAGCACCTCGTCGCCCGCGGCGTAGCCGAGGCTGTCGTTGATCAGCTTGAAGTCGTCGAGGTCGAGGAAGAGCAGGGCGACCGATTGCCCGGCCGGCCGCCGGCGCGCGAGGGCGTGGTTGACGCGATCGAGGAAGAGCGCGCGGTTCGGCAGGTTGGTCAGCAGGTCGTGCAGCGCCTGATAGACGTTCTGGGACGCCAGCAACCGTTGCTCCTCGTACATGCGGGCGTTGGCGACCGCCGCCGCGGCCTGCTCGCCGAAGAGGCTGAGCGCCCGCAGCTGGTGGCGGGTATAGGCGCGGCCGGGCGCGGCGTTGACGTTGAGGACGCCGAGGAGCGTGTCGCGATGCACCAGGGGAACCGACATCGAGCTGGTCGGCGGGCGCCACGTTCCCTCGATCTTGGACCAGCGCTCCGGCTCGAGGATGCCGGTCACCAGCACCGGCTCCCGCGTCTCGGCGACCCGCCCGGCGACGCCCTCGCCGAACTTGAGCCTGGCCCCGCGCGCACCGCTGTTCCCGGACGTGCTCACGGTGCGCAGCTCGCCGTCCCCGTGGACCAGCATGATCGAGCTGTCGCGCGTGTCGAGCAGCTCGTAGGCGCACTCCAGGATCGTCGCGAGCACCCGCTCGAGGTCGAGCACGAAGTTCATCGCCTTGGCGGCCTCGAGCAGCGTGGTCACCTCGCGCAGACGGTTGGTCAGCGCGGCGGTGAGGACACGCTCGTCGACCAGCAGCTTGGTGAGGCGCCTGAGCTGGAGTTCCTTCTCGACGGCATACGCGCAGAACAGCACGACGGTGCCGAAAAGCGCGCTCTGCAGGACGATCGGGGAGACCCAGTCGGGCGGCTGCAGTCCGTGCCAGAACGTGACGATGAGCAGGGCCACAACGGTCGTGACGAGGAGCGCCAGCGTGATCACCCAGAGCTGTAGGCGGCGCTGCTCGACCGCCTCCAGGGTCGGCGTCTCGAAGCTGCGCAAACCGGCGATCCGGGCGGCCCGCTCGGTCACCTTCAAGTTCGCCTCGGCCTGCGACGGTGTCATGGTTGCGGCCCGTCCGGCGTGCAGCGACCGTGGCGAGCGGCCGTCCCGGCGCGCTCCCGCCCCCTGTACCCGGCCGGCCTTGATCCGATGATCCACATCATGCACCGAGATCGTACTACGGCGGCGCCGTCGGGTCTACCGGCGAAGGCCCGAACGTCCACGCCGGTCCGACTAGCGCCGGTCCTTCATCGCCGCCGCGGCCTCGCGGTCGAGCGTCCGGCGCTTGATCGTTTCCCGCTTGTCGTGCAGCTTCTTGCCCCGGACCAGGGCGAGCTCGACCTTGATCCAGTTGCCCTCGAGGCCGATCGCCAGCGGCACGACCGTGAGGCCCTTCTCGGCCACCTTGCTGGCGAGGCGGACGATCTCGCGCTTGGCGAGCAGCAGCTTGCGCCGCCGCGTCGGGTCGTGGGTCGCGTAGCCGGCGTTCTCGTACGGCGCGAC
>DAIDOU010000303.1 GCA_027458945.1 Acidobacteriota bacterium | reverse complement strand
CGCTTGAGCGCCGCCGGGAGGTGCGCGAGAATCCGCCGATGGATGACGGCCGCGGCCCGGAGCGGGGCTTCTTCGACCCCACGCGACGCTTCAAGGGGCGGGCGGAACTGTACGCGCGGCACCGGCCCGGCTACCCCGAAGCGGTCGTGACTCTCCTCGAAGCAGAGTGCGGCCTGGCGCCGGGCTCGGTCGTCGCGGACGTCGGCTCGGGGACGGGGATCCTGGCGGCGATGCTCCTCGCCCGCGGCGGCCGGGTGTTCGGCGTGGAGCCGAACGCCCAGATGCGCGCCGAGGGAGAGCGGGCGCTCGCCTCGTACCCGGGGTTCGCCAGCGTGGCCGCGCGCGCCGAGGCGACGACGCTCGCCGACGCCAGCGTCGACCTCGTCACCGCGGCGCAGGCGTTTCACTGGTTCGACCGGCCGCGCGCGCGGGCCGAGTTCGCCCGCATCCTCAGGCCCGGCGGCTGGGTGGCGTTGCTGTGGAACCTCAGGCGCAAGGACGCCGACGCGTTTGCGGTCGCATACGAGCGACTGCTCCTGGAGTACGCGACCGACTACGAGCAGGTGGACCACGCCAACGTCACCGACGGTGTGATCGCGGAGTTCTTCCGCCCGTCGCGCTGCGAGAAACGGGTCTTCCCCAACCGGCAGGCGTTCGACTACGAGGGGCTCGAGGGTCGGCTGCTCTCCTCGTCGTATGCGCCGGCGGCCGGCCACCCGCGGCACGCGCCGATGCTGGCGGCGCTGCGCGCGCTCTTCGAGCGGCACAACGAGCGCGGCACGGTCGCCTTCGCCTACGACACCCTCGTCTACTTCGGCCGGCTCTGAGCCGAAACGGCCGCGCGCAGCGCCGCCGGCCTCACGAGACGCGCGAAAGCCGGCAAGCCGACGTTGGTCCCCACATGGGCGCCCCGACGCAGGTCCGGGAGGGCTTGCATTTTTATGCGCATCGAAATATGATTTTGCGCATACGGCGCCCGGGCCGATGGAGCGGGGCCGGGCGGACCACGGAGGTTGGCCATGCCGAGCAAGACGGAGAGCTGGCAGCAGCGGCGCGCGGCGCTCGAGGACCTCCTGCACCACGAGGAGGTCCGCAGCCAGGCGGAGCTCGTCGAACTGCTGACCGAGCGCGGGTTCTCGGTCACGCAGTCGAGCGTCTCCCGCGACCTGCAGGAGATCGGCGCGGTTCGCGTGGACGGCCGCTACGTCAGCGGCGCCGCGCTCACCGGTGCGGCACCGCCACGCGCGGAGCTCGAGGAGGCCGCGGCGTTCGTGAAGAGCGTGGCGGCGGCGGGCCCCAACATCCTGGTCGTGAAGACGCCGCCGGGGATCGCGGCTCTGGTGGCGATCGCGCTCGACCGCGCCGGCTGGCCGGAAGTGGTCGGGACCGTGGCCGGGGACGACACCTTCATCGTGGCCACGGCGGGGAGGCGGCCGCAGGCGCGGGTGGAGGCCAAGCTCGCGGCGCTGGTCAGGGAGGCCGTGCATGCCTGAGCGGATCGTCCTCGCCTACTCGGGCGGGCTCGACACCTCGTTCTGCGTCCCCTGGCTCGCCGAGCGGTATGGCGCGAAGGTGACCGCGGTGACCGTCGACACCGGCGGGATTTCGGCGGCCGAACGCGCGGGCCTCGAGGCGCGCGCGTTGGCGCTGGGCGCCGACCGGCACCTGCTGATCGACGCGCGCTCGCGCTACTTCGACGAGACGCTGCGCTTCCTCGTCGCCGGCAACGTGCTGCGCGGGCAGGTGTACCCGCTGTGCGTCGGGGCCGAGCGCTCGCTGCAGGCGCGCCTGGTGGCCGAGGCGGCGCGCGCGGCCGGGGCGGGCGCGGTCGCGCACGGCAGCACCGCCGCCGGCAACGACCAGGTGCGGTTCGAGGTGGCGCTGCGCACGCTCGCCCCCGAGCTCGAGGTCCTCGCCCCGGTCCGCGACGAGGGGTTCTCGCGCGCCGACGAGGTGGCGTACCTCGCGGCGCGTGGGATCGCCTGGCCCGAGGAGCGCGCCGCCTACTCGGTCAACTCGGGGCTGTGGGGGTGCACGATCGGCGGCCGCGAGACCTCGGACACCATCGCGTCGCTGCCCGAGGAGGCGTGGGTCCTCACCCGCGGCGCTTTCGCCTCCCCGCTGGCGCCGCAGTCGCACGCGATCTCGTTCGTCGCGGGCGTGCCGGCGGCGCTCGACGGCGTCGCGATGGAGCCGGTCGAACTGGTCGAGCGCCTCAACGCCCTCGGCGGCACGTTCGGCATCGGGCGCGGGATCCACCTCGGCGACACCATCATCGGCCTGAAGGGTCGGGTCGCGTTCGAGGCGCCGGCCGCGACGCTGCTGATCACCGCGCACCGGGAGCTCGAGAAGCTGACGCTGACCGCGCGGCAGCAGCGGGTGAAGGACGGCGTCGCCGTGGTGTACGGCGACCTCGTGCACGAGGGGCAGTCGCTCGACCCGGTGTGCCGCGACATCGAGGCGTTGCTCGTGCGCTCGCAAGCCCGCGTCACCGGCGAGGTGCGCGGGCTGCTGCGGCCGGGCTCGGCGTTCGTCGAGGGCGTGACCTCGCCGTACTCGCTCAAGGCCGCCTCGCGCGCGGTCTACGGCGAGGCGGCGGGGGAGTGGACCGCGGCCGACGCGCGCGGCTTCTCCCGCATGCTCGCGCTGCCGGGGATGCTGCACGCCCGCGCCGGGAAGGGCCAGTCATGAAGAAGGTGCTGCTCGACAAGATCGGGTCGGTGACGGCGACCTGCCGCCTCTCGCGCGAGGTGCGCCTGGGCGGGGAGGTCCCCGCGGTCGAGGGTGGCGTCGTCGCCGTGCGGGTGCGCAACGCGAAGAGCACGTACAACCAGCTCGAGCTGCCGTCGGGCCGCTTCTCGCTCGTCAAGCCGGGCGACGTGATCGCGGGCGCGCTCGGCCACCGCAAGGCGCTGTTCGGCTACTCGGGGTACCTGCCCGCCAGCGTCGCGGTGGGCGACACGCTGAACCTGCTCAACCTCGGCGGGGTGATCGGGGTGTGCGACGGCGTCAACCCCGACCTCGGTCACCCGTTCGAGGTCGAGGTCCTCGGCCAGGTGCTGCACTTCCCCTACCTCGGCGAGCGCGTCGGCCTGCCGGCGCACATCGCGCAGGGCGCCTTGCCGCTCGAGGACCGCCTCGACGTCGGCGGCGTTCCGGTGGTGGGCGTGGTCGGGACCTGTATGAACGCGGGGAAGACGCAGGCGGCGTGCAACCTGATCCAGGCGTTCACCCACCGCGGGCTGAAGGTGGCGGCGGGGAAGGCCACCGGTGTCTCGCTGCGCCGCGACGTCCTCGCGATGGAGGACGCCGGTGCGCGCCACACGCTGATCTTCACCGACCTCGGCGTGGTGACCACGACGCCGGACGTCGCCCCGCGGGTGGCGCGGACGATCCTGACCCACCTCGCGGCGGACGCGCCGGACGTGATCGTGCTCGAGCTCGGCGACGGGCTGCTCGGGCTGTACGGCGTCGACGCGATCCTGGCGGACGCCGGGCTGGCGGCGAGCTTCGGGGCCCTGGTGCTCGCCGCGAACGACCCGGTGGCGGCGTGGGGCGGCGTGCAACTGATGCGCGACCGCTACGCTCTCGCGGCGGCGGTCGTGACCGGCCCGGCGACCGACAACATCGCCGGCACGCGGCTGACCGAGCGCGAGACCGGCGTGAGAGGGATCAACGCCCGCACCAACCCCGCCGAGCTCGCCGCGCTGGTGATGGAGAGGCTGGGGCTCGCCCCGGTCGCGAACGGAGACGCCGATGCCTGAGCCGGTGCCGGCGATCGTGCTCGGCGGCAGCGGCTACGTCGCCGGCGAGCTGCTGCGGCTCCTGGCCGGGCATCCGCGCCTGCGGATCGCGGCCGTGGTCTCGACGAGCCAGGCGGGCGCCCAGGTGGCGGCGTCGTTCCCGCACCTGGCCGCGGTGCTGCCGCCCGAGCTGCGCTTCGAGGCGGCCGAGCGGCTGCCGGCGCACCTTTCCGGCGGCGGGCGGGTGGCGCTGTTCGCGGCGACGCCGCACGGGACCACGGCGCCGCTCGTCGACGCGGCGCTGGCCGCGGCGGAGGCGGCGGGCGCCGAAGCGCACGCGGTGGACCTGTCGGCCGACTTCCGCTTCGCCGACCCCGAGCGCTTCGCCCGCATCTACGGCCAGGCGCACGGCGCGCCGGGCCGCGCTGGCGCCTTCGTCTGCGCCGTCCCCGAGCACCACCGGGGCCGGGCGCCGGAGCACGCGGCGCAGCCGGGCTGCTTCACGACGGCGGTCGTGCTCGCGGCGTACCCCCTGTACGCCCTCGGTCTGGCCGCGGGCGGCGTCTTCGTCTCCGCGGTGACCGGGAGCTCGGGGAGCGGCCGGACCCCGGGGCCGGGGACGCACCACCCGGAGCGCAGCGGCAACCTCGTCGCCTACTCGCCGCTCGCGCACCGGCACGAGCCGGAGATGGCGATGCTGCTCGCCCCGGCGTGCGGCGGGGTCGAGCCGGAGGTGGAGTTCGTGCCGCACTCGGGCCCGTTCGTGCGCGGGATCCTCGCGACGGTCAGGATGCAGCTCGTCGAGCCGATGCCCGCCCCGGCGCTCGCCGCCGCGCTCGCCGAGTTCTACGTGGGCGCCCCGTTCGTGCGCGTCACGACGGCGCAGCCGCGACTCAACGAAGTGGTCGGCACGAACGCCTGCCGCATCGGCGTCGCGACGCGCGGCCGCACCGCGGTGGTGACCTCGGTGATCGACAACCTGGTCAAGGGCGCCGCCGGCGGCGGGGTGCAGTGGATGAACCGCCTGCTCGGGTTCGAGGAGAGCGCCGGCCTCAACCTGGCCGGGATCGGCTGGCACTGAGCGATGGAGGGATCGATGACGGAGGCGAACGAACCCGGGGCCTCGGCGCTGCTCGACGTGTTCGACCAACTCGCCCTGCGCCCCGTGCGCGGCGAGGGCGCGACGCTGTTCACCGCGAGCGGCGAGCGCTACCTCGACTTCTACGGCGGCCACGCCGTCGCGCTGCTCGGCTACGGCCACCCGGCGCTGGTCGCGGCGCTCGACCGCCAGGCGCGGACGCTCTTCTTTCAGTCGAACGTCGTGCCGCTCGACGTGCGCGAACGGGCGGCGGCGAGCCTGGTGCGCTTCGGCCCGCCCGGCTTGACGCGGGCGTTTTTCGTCAACTCCGGCGCGGAGGCGAACGAGAACGCGCTACGCATCGCGTTCGCCGCCAGCGGCCGGGCGCGCGTCGTCGCGGTGGAGGGCGCCTTTCACGGCCGCACCGCGGCCGCCGGCGCGGTGACCGCCGGGCACGAGCGCTGGTACGGCTTCCCGTCGCAGCCGTTCGCGGTGAGCTGGGTGCCGTTCGACGACGCCGCGGCGCTTGCCGCCGCCGTGACCGGCGACGTTGCGGCCGTGATCGTCGAGCCGGTGCAGGGGGTCGCCGGGGCGCGGGCGCTGTCGCGTGGGTTCCTGGCCGCGGCGCGGGAGACCGCAACGGCGGCCGGCGCGCTGCTGGTCTTCGACGAGGTGCAGTGCGGCATGGGGCGGACGGGACACCCGTTCGCGGCGCAGGCGCACGGCATCCTCCCCGACCTGCTCACCACCGCGAAGGGGCTCGCCGGCGGCTTTCCGGCCGGGGCCGTCCTCGTCGGGGAGGGGCTGGCGGCCGGGATCCGCAAGGGCGCCCTCGGCACCACGTTCGGCGGCGGGCCGCTGGCGATGGCGCTGGTCGAGGCCGTGATCGCGACGATCGAGCGTGACGGGTTGCTTGAGCGCGTCCGCCGCCTGTCGGCGCGGCTGCAACGGGAGTGCGTGACCGGCCCGGTCACGGCGGTGCAGGGGATGGGGTTCCTCCTCGGCCTGCGCACCGCCCCCCCCGCCAAGGAGGTGCTCGCGCGGCTGCGCGAGCGGCGGATCCTCGCCGGCGGCAGCGCCGATGCGCACGTGGTCCGCCTGCTGCCGCCGCTGATCCTGGAGGACGCGCACGTCGACGAGCTGGTGGCTGCGCTCAAGGAGATGAACGGATGAAGAGCTTCCTCGACCTCGACGACCTCTCCGCCGACCGCCTCGAGGCGGTGCTCGCCCGCGCCGGCGAGCTGGAGCGCCGGCCGCTCTCCGACGCGCTGCGCGGGCGCATCGTGGCGCTCCTGTTCATGAACCCGTCGCTGCGCACGCTGGCCTCGATGCAGGCCGGCGTCGCCCAGCTCGGCGGCACCTCGTTCGTGATCGCGCCCGGCCAGGGCTCGTGGCAGCTCGAGACCCGCGACGGCGTCGTGATGGACGGCGACGCGGCCGAGCACGTGCGCGAGGCGATCCCGGTGCTGGCGCAGTACGCGGACGCGCTCGCGGTGCGCTGCTTCGCGCGCGGCAAGGAGCTCGGCGAGGATCTCGCCGACGGCGTGATCCGCGCGATGGCGGCGCTCTCGCCGGTGCCGTTCGTCAACCTGGAGTCGGCCGCGTCGCACCCGTGCCAGGTGCTGGCCGACTGGAAGACGCTCGACGACCTCGAGGTCCCACGCCACGGCGGCCGCTTCGTGCTGTCGTGGGTGTGGCACCCGCGGCCGCTGCCGTACGCGGTGCCGGCCTCGGCGCTGGCGATGGCGGCGCGGCGCGGGATGCAGGTGACGGTCCTGCGGCCGGAGGGGTACGGGCTCCCCGAGTCGGTCATGGCGCGCGCCCGGGCCTGGGCGGCGCGCAGCGGCGGCAGCGTCACCGAGAGCTCCGACCGTGAGGCCGCGATGACCGGCGCCCACGTCGTCTACGCCAAGTCGTGGGCGGCGCCGGCGTTCTACGGCCGCCCGGCCGAGGAGGCGCCGGTGCGCGCCGGGTTGCGCGAGTGGTGCGTGTCGGAGGCGTGGTACCGGAGCGCGGCGCCCGGGGCCCGCTTCATGCACTGCCTGCCGGTGCGGCGCAACGTGAAGGTGACCGACGAGGTGCTCGATGGGCCGCGCAGCGTCGTCGTGCGCCAGGCCGGCAACCGGCTGCACGCGCAGAAGGCGCTGCTGCTCGAGATGCTGGCCGGGGAGGGGGCATGACCGGACCGTTCGACCGCGAGGCTGCAATGGCGGGCCTGACCCGCGCGCTGCCGTACATCCGGCTGTACAAGGGGCGCGTGTTCGTGATCAAGCTGGGCGGCGCCGCGAGCACCGACGCCGCGGTGCTGCGGCGGCTGGCCGAGCAGGTCAACGTCCTGCGCGAGGTCGGCATCCGCGTCGTGCTCGTGCACGGGGGCGGGCCGCAGTCCACCGCGCTCGCGAGCCGCCTGGGGGTCGCGACGCGCTTCGTCGGCGGCCGCCGGGTGACCTCGCCGGAGGCGCTCGAGGCCGTCGTGATGACGCTCAACGGCACGGTGAGCACCGCGGTGCTGGCGGCGTGCCGCGCGGTCCACCTCCCGGCGATCGGGGTGTCGGGCGTGGACGCCGCCCTGGTGCGGGCGGCGCGCCGGCCCCCGGTGGAGGTCGAGGACGGGGGTCAGCGCGAGGTCGTGGACTACGGCGAGGTCGGCGACATCACCGGCGTCGACGCGGCGGTGCTGCTGCGCCTGCTCGACGCCGGGTACGTCCCGGTCGTGAGCCCGCTCGCCGCGGACGACGACGGCCGCGTCCTCAACGTCAACGCCGACACCGTGGCGGCGAGCCTGGCCTGCGCCCTCGACGCCGAAAAGCTGCTCTTCCTCACCGAGACGCCGGGGATCCTCGAGGACCGCGCCGACAAGGCCTCGATGATCTCCTGCGCCGACCTCGCGCTGCTCGCCGCGATGGAGGCCCGCGGCGCCCTGGCGGGCGGCATGGTGCCCAAGGTCAACGCGGCGCGCGCGGCGCTCGCCGGCGGCGTGCGCCGGGTGCACATCGTCGGCTACCAGCCCAACCACGCCCTGCTCATGGAGGTGTTCACCAACGAGGGGGCGGGGACGCTGATCGTCCGCGACCTCGCCGAGCTGCCGGCGGCGGAGCAAGGCGAGGCCGCGCCGTGACCGACGCCGAGCTCCTCGCGCTCCACCGCGAGATGGTGGCGATCCCGTCGCCGTCGGGCGGGGAGGGGCCGCTCGCCGACTTCGTGGCCGGGTTCCTCGCGGCGCACGGCGTCGCCGCCGAGCGGTTCGAGAACTCGGTGTTCGCGGTCGCCGGGCGCGGTCCGGCCGTGTGCTTCAACTCGCACCTCGACACCGTACCGGCATCGCCCGCGTGGACCCGCCCGCCACACCGCCCCGACGTCGAGAACGGCCGCGTCTACGGCCTCGGCAGCAACGACGCCAAGGGCGCCGCGGCGGCGATGACGGCGGCGTTCCTGCGCCTGGCCGCGCGGGGCGAGGCGCTCGACGTCCGCGTCGTGCTCGCGCTCGCCGCCGAGGAGGAGGTCGGCAGCAAGGGAACGGAGCGCCTCCTCCCCGAGCTGGCGCGGCGCGGTCTGCGGCCCGCCGCCGCGGTCGTCGGCGAGCCGACCGGCCTCGACGTCGCGACGGCGCAGAAGGGGCTGGTGGTGCTCGAGCTGGTCGCGACGGGGCAGGCGTGCCACGCCGCCCACGGCCGCGCGCTCGGCGCAGCCAACGCGCTGCGCACGCTCGCCCGCGACCTCGTCGCCCTCGACGCGGTGGAGCTCGGCCCCGCCCACCCCCGGCTCGGACCGGTCACGCTCGAGCCGACGATGGCCCGCGGCGGCACAGCCCGCAACGTGATCCCGGCCGAGGCTTCGTGCATCCTCGACGTGCGCGTCAACCCCGAGCCGGCGCCGGAGGAGATCGTGGCGCGCCTGCGCTCGGCGGTGAGCGGCGAGCTGCGGGTGGCCAGCAACCGGCTGCGTCCCTACGAGATCGCCGAGGACCACCCGCTGGTGCGCGCGGCGCTGGCGGCGCGCCCGGGGGCGCGGACGTTCGCTTCTCGCGGCCTGTCGGACCTGGTGTTCTTCACCGGGATCCCGGGGATCAAGGTGGGCCCCGGCCGCAGCGAGCGCTCGCACACCCCCGACGAGTACATCCTCGAGGAGGAGGTGGTCGAGGGCGCCCGCTTCTACGAGCGACTCGCGCTCGACGGCCGCTCGTTCCTCGGCGAGGGGAGGGCCGCATGACGAGGCTGTGGGACCGCGACGAGCCGCTCGACCGGCTCGTGCTCGAGTTCACCGCCGGCGAGGACCACGCCCTCGACGACCGGCTGGTCGCGTACGACGTGCGCGCCTCGGCCGCGCACGCCGAGATGCTGGCCGCCGCCGGGTTCCTCGGCGAGGCCGACCACGCCGCGCTGCAGCGCGCGCTCGCCGAAATCGGCGCCGCGCACGCGCGCGGCGAGTGGTGGGTCGCGCTCGAGGAAGAGGACGGACACACGGCGCTGGAGAACCGCCTGACGGCGGCCGTGGGGGAGGCGGGGGCGCGCATCCACCTCGGCCGCTCGCGCAACGACCAGGTGCTCGCCGCGCTGCGGCTCTGGCTCAAGGACGAGCTGGCGGTACTCGCGGGCGCCGCGGGAGAGGTCGCGGCGGCGCTCGACGGGATCGCGGAGCGCCGCGGCGCCCTCGTCATGCCGGGGTACACGCACATGCAGCGCGCGATGCCGACGACGCTCGGCGCCTGGGCCGGGGCGTACGCCGGCGAGCTGCGCGACGACGCCGAGGGGTTGCTCACCGCGCGCCGGCGCGCCGACCGCAACCCGCTCGGCTCGGCGGCGGGGTACGGCGTGCCGGTGCTCTCGCTCGACCGCTCACGGACGACCCGCGCGCTCGGCTTCGCGGCCGCGCACGAGCCGGTCACCGCGGTGCAGCTGTCGCGCGGCAAGGCGGAAGCCGGCGCGCTGTTCGAGGCGGCGCTGCTGGCGCAGGACCTCGGGCGTCTGGCCGCTGACCTCTGCCTGTTCGCGACCGCCGAGTTCGGCTTCGTCAAGTTGCCGGCCGAGCTCACGACCGGTTCCTCGATGCTGCCGCAAAAGCGCAACCCCGACCTGTTCGAGCTGGTGCGCGGGCGCTCCGGCGAGGCGGCGGCGGCGCTCGTCGAGCTGCTCGCGGTCACCGCGAAGCTGCCCTCCGGCTACCACCGCGACCTGCAGCTGACCAAGAAGCCGCTCTTTCGCGGCCTCGACTCGGTGCGGTCGAGCGCCCGCCTGCTGGCGCACGCGCTTCCGCTCGTCGCCTTCGACGAGGAGCGGATGCGCGACGCGGTCGACCCGTCGCTCCTGGCGGCGGAGCGCGCCTATCGGATGGTGCTCGAGCTCGGGCTCCCGTTCCGCGAGGCGTACCGCCGGGCCCGGGAGGAGTGAGGGTGCCACGGCGTCCGCCGCTGAAGGCGCGGGCCGCACGGCGCGGAGGCGAGGCCGCGGCGCGCGAGACGGCCGCGAGCGCCGGGCGGCGGTCGTCCGTGCCGGC
>DAIDOU010000302.1 GCA_027458945.1 Acidobacteriota bacterium | reverse complement strand
CCGGTCGCAGCCGCCGCCGGGGCCGACCAGCAGCACCGGGTTGTGGCCGGCGGAGACCCAATCGAGCGTGCCGTCGCGCCCGAGGTAGGCGAGAAACACGGTCGCGAACTTGCTCTCGGGCGTCGTGTGCAGCAGGTGCAGGTGGAGCTGGCGCGCGAGCTCGTCGAGCGGCGGCCACGACTGCACGAGCAGGCGCACGGCGGCCTGCAGCGAGGCCGCCATCAGCGCCGCCGGAACCCCCTTGCCGGCCACGTCGCCGAGCATGAGGAAGAGGCCGTTCGGGGCGGCGATGACGTCGTACACGTCGCCGCCGACACGGCGCGACGGCTCGCTCTTGGCGGCGAGGTCGAAGCCGGGGAGGAGCGGGAGCGTCGAGGGGAGGAGTTGGCGCTGGATCGCGGCCGCGAGCTCGAGCTCGCGCTCGGTTCGTTCCTGTTCGAGCGCCTCCCGGTGCAGGGTCGCGTTCTCGAGCGCGACCGCGGCCTGGGCGGTAAACAGGCCGAGCGTCTCGGCGTCGGTGGCGGCGAACGGCGCGGTGCCGCCGCGCACCTCCCGCTCCGCGAGGGCGAGGACACCGAGACGGCCGCGCCGGCCCACCACCGGCACCGCGAGTCGGCCCGGCTCGAGCAGGCCGCCCTCCGGTAGCGCCGCCGCCTCCTCGGAGGCGAGCACCGCGCCGCCGACGCGCGCGGCCATGACGCAGTCACCGGTGGTGCACGCCGCGACCGCCCCGGCCCCCACCAGCCGCACGGCCGGGCCGGCGGCTCCCGCGGCCGTGAGCCAGACCTCGCCGCGGCGGGCGTCGAGCAGCGCCGTGGCGTGCAGGAGGAGCTCCTCGGCGATGCGAGCCGGTTCGAGGGTGCCGCCGAGCGCCTCGCCGATCGCGCGCAACGACTCGATCTCCCACAACCGGCGCCGTTCCGCGAAGCGCGCCTGCTTGAGCTCCTCGCGCAGCACCCAGCCGCCGAGGACGATGCCGGCCGCGACCCGCACGAACTCTGCCGGTTCGGCGCCGCCGTCGAGCTCGAGCCAGAACGCGTCGCGCCCGGAGGGCAGCTCCGAGCGCGCCCCGCCCCGTGCCGCGCCCATCCGCGCCAGAACTTCATGGCCGCGACCGATCGCCCCGGCGGGAGCGCCCGTGGCGCGGAGCAGGGCCTCGAGGACGGCGTGCGGCAGCGGCGCCCCACCCTCGGGCGGTACGCCGACCGCGAGTTCCAGCACCCGCAGCGCGTCGTTCATCGGACCTGGGCCAGCTCCGCGAGCGCCGAGGCGCGATCGGGGAAGAGCCTGGCGTACTGGCCCAGCCCCATGATCTGGAACGTCTTGGCGATGCTCGGCGTGAGACAGCAGAACGCGAGGGTGCCCTTGACCTCGAGCGTGCGCTCGAGCACCTCGAGCAGGAGGGAGATGCCGATCGAGTTGATGATCCTGGTCGCGTGCAGGTCGAGAAGCAACGCGCGGCAGCCGCCGTCGAGCAGGGTTCGCGCCTCGCTCGCGATCGCCTCGCCGCCCTCGTTGTTGATGTAGCCGGCTACCTCGAGCACGGCCAGCTCGCCCTGGCGCTGCACGGTCCTGAGTTCGAACGTTTCCACCGTCACTGCCCTCCGGTTCGGCGGATCATGCGGATCCTGGTCAGACCGGGCCGGGAGGTGATCTCCACCTCGTCCATCAGGCGCCGGATCAGCTCGAGCCCCCAGCCGCGCTTGCGCAGCGCGTGCAGCTTGGCCGCCAGCACGGGCCGCGGCTGGTCCTCGGGGTTGAACCCGGGGCCGTGGTCCACCACCGCCACCTCGAGCCACGGCGCTTCGTCACGGTGCGCCACGAGCTCCACCTCGACCTCACCGCCTCCGTACTCGAGCGCGTTCAGGCATGCCTCCACGACCGCGAGCTTGACCTCGGCAAGCGTATCACGGGGAACGCCGATGCGTCGTCCGAGCTCTTCCACGGCATCGCCGGCGATCAACTCCGCGCGGGCGACGCGCGGCAGGACGAGGCGTTGCCGCATCGGCTCAGCCATGGGCGTCACCTCCCCGCTCCGGCATCAGAGCGCCAGCAAGAGGCAGAGGAGGCGCCACCCCAGGCGCACGCCGTCGGCGAGCGCGCCGGGGTAGAGCGCGCCGCCTCCGAGCAACCCCGCGCCGAGCGCGGCCCAGGGACGGCTGAGCGGCTCCAGGACGCGATCGGCCAGCACGGTTGCGGTCGGGAACGGCATCATGCCCGGGAAGCTTTGCAAGGCCGCTGCCATGATTCTCAAGGTATTGATTTGAAATACGATACGAGCGGCAGCGCCGATCCGCGACGGGGTCGCCCTGATGCACATTGCAACACAGCGCCGCGATCACGGTTCGTACTCTCGCCGGGAACGTTGCTGGCCCTTGTCTCGTCGCCCTATGTTGCGTTGTGCATCTTTTGTTGCATTCCACCTCAACAGCATCCGGTAGAGCGTCGTGCGGTCGATCCCCAGCGCTCGCGCCGCCGCCACCCGATTCCCACCGTGGCGCTCGAGCGTGCGCCGGACGTGGGCGCGGACCGCCTCCTCGAGCGTGCCCGCGACCGCGGCGCCCGGGTCACGCCGCGCCCCGATCGCCAGGCGGAGATCCTCCGCCTCGACGCGGTCGCCCGCTGCCAGGGCGGCCGCCGCCTCGAGCACGTTCTCCAGCTCGCGCACGTTGCCGGGAAAGTCGTGCCGCAGCAGCAGCTCGAGCCCGTCGCGGGCGAGCGACAGGTGCCGCCCCATCCGCCGCCCGTGCAGGTCCACGAAGTGGCGGGCCAGCAACGGGATGTCCTCGACCCGCTCGCGCAGCGGCGGCAGGGTGAGCTCGACGACCCGCAACCGGTAGTAGAGGTCCTGGCGGAACTCCCCGCCGGCCAGCATCGCCTCGAGGTCGCGGTTGGTCGCGGTCACGAGGCGGACGTCCACGGTGATCCGCTGCCGGCCGCCGACGCGCTCGATCTCGCGCTCCTGGAGCACCCGCAGCAGTTTGGCCTGCA
>DAIDOU010000301.1 GCA_027458945.1 Acidobacteriota bacterium | reverse complement strand
CGCTCGGGGCGGGCCTTCACGTTGGCCGCGAGCTGGAACAGCGCCTCGACCTCTTCCGCGCTCAGGTCGTGGATCGAAACCAGGTCCTTGTGCCGCTGCCACGGTCCGTGGAACATCTCAGCCCTCCTTGGCCTCGCCGTCGGCCACGATGTACGTGCCCGAGGTGCGTGCCAGCGCGTCCTTGAGGTGCTCGGCGTCGGTGATCAGCACCTCCTTCCCCGTCTTCTCCACGAACTCGATCGCAGCGCGGATCTTCGGCCCCATCGAGCCGGGGGGGAACTGGTGCTGCTCCAGCATCTCCTTCGCGCGCGTCACGGTGATCTCCGACAGCCAGCGCTGGTTCGGCCGCCCGAAGTTCTCCGCCACCTGCGCCACCTGCGTCAGCACGATGAGCAGGTCGGCGTCGAGGTCCTGGGCGAGCAGCGAGGTGGTGTAGTCCTTGTCGATCACGGCCTCGACGCCGTTGAAGTAGTTGCCGACGTCCTGGTAGACCGGGATCCCGCCGCCGCCGGCGGCGACCACGACCGCGCCGCTCTCGATCAGACGGTGGATCACCTCGACGTCGAGGATCCGCTTCGGCCGCGGCGACGGCACCACCTTGCGCCAGCCGCGGCCGGCGTCCTCGACCATCTGCCACCCCTGCTCCTGCATCAGCAGGTTGGCGCGGTACGCGGTGAAGTAGGGGCCGACCGGCTTGCTCGGGTTCTCGAACGCGGGGTCGTCGCGCGCCACCTCGACCTCGGTGAGCACCGTGACCACCGGCTTGGCCAGCTGCTCCTCGTTGAGCCGGTTGCGCAGCTGGTTCTGCAGCATGAACCCCATCGACCCCTCGGTCTGCGCGACGCACACCTCCAGGCTCTGCGGCGGGATCTTGGTGATCGCCTCCTCGACCTGGATCATGATGTTGCCGACCTGCGGCCCGTTGCCGTGCACGATCACCAGCTCGAAGCCGCGGTGGATGATCTCCACGAGCCACCGTGTCGCCTTCCACGTCAGCGTGAACTGCTCCTCCTGGGTGCCGTGGTCCTGCGGCCGGAGCAGGGCGTTGCCCCCGAAGGCGATCACCGCCACCGGCCGCCGCGCATCGTGATGCTCTGTCACAAAGGCCTCCGCCCACCGCGGGGAGTGCCCGCATGGAGGCCAGTGATTGTGCGGATCGCTCACAAGGAAGTCAAGCGCGGGAAGACCATGGTCCGTGGCCCGTGGCCCGTGGACCGTAGCCCGAGCCGACCGCGGCGGCCGCCGCCCGCGCACCCCCCGGGCGCCTCCCTCGAAAACGAACACTCCCACGAAGGCAGGGCCTCGCAGCTTGCGGCGTGCAGCCGCGCCGCGAAGATTGGGCCAGCCGCAAGGCGCGCGATCCCCGCCGCACCGGAGCATACCCGGAGGGTATGTGAGGATGCGAGCGGGGTGAGCGCAACGCCGCGGATGGTCCGATATTCGCGGCGCCGGATTCAGGCTTGCTGGTCGGGGAGCGGGGGGGCCGCCCGGAAGACCCTCCCCTTGCCGGCGGCCTTGGCCCGGTACAGCGCGGCGTCGGCGCGTGCCAGCAGCTCGGCCGCTTCGTCGCCATCCTCCGGGAAGCACGCAACGCCGGCGCTCGCTCCCACGTTGGCGTCGGCGCCCGGGCGCGGCAGGTCGCGGGTCGCCTCGACGATGGCCGCCACGAAACCCTCGGCCGCCGCGAGCGCGCGCTCGGGCCTCGTCGATGGAATGAGGATGCAGAACTCGTCGCCGCCGAGCCGGCCGACGGTGTCGGAAGCGCGCGCGCGCCCTCTCAGGGCCGCCCCGACCGCTGCGAGCACCTGGTCGCCCGCGGCGTGGCCCCACGTGTCGTTGAACGCCTTGAAGCCGTCGAGGTCCATCATGATGATCGCGAGCGGCTGGCCGCTGCGGCGGCACAACGACAGGTACTTCTCCAGCTCGCGCTCGAAGCCGAGGCGGTTCTCGATGTTGGTCAACGGGTCCTTGTGGGCGATGTTGAGGAGCAGCCGGTTGGCCTGCTCGAGCTGCCGCGTCCGGTCGCGCACCTGGGCATCGAGCCCGGCGGCGAGCCGCGCCTGCTCCGCGCGGTTGGCCTCGAGCCGCTCCGCCATGCGGTTGACGCGGCGCGCGAGGCCCTGCACCTCCTCGGACCCGACGACGGGCTGGCGGGTCGCCAGCTCGCCACGCCCGATCGCGTCGACCGTCTCGCCGAACTCGAGGAGCGAGCGCACGACGCCGCCCGTCACCCACCACGCCAGCAGCGCGGACAACGCCACCAGACTGATGACAAGCAGCAGACCGGTCAGCCGGAGCCTCGCGAACGCCTCCTCGATCGGGGTCCGGTCC